>CAJLUG010000121.1 GCA_905209745.1 uncultured Mycoplasma sp. | reverse complement strand
ATACTTATATGGTTTCTTTACAGTTAGAAGATCAGTCTATTATAGAAATTAGTTTAAAGGAATTTTTACTGGGTGCATTAGCTACTAATATGGTTCCTAATTTATCTATTGAAGTATTAAAAGCTATGGCAGTATTATATCGTACGTATGCTTTTCAACAGATGAGAGATGAAAAGGTAATTCAAGCTATTAATCCATTCTTTGTTTATAAACATATCTCTTATTATAAGATTGCTTTCGCTCCAGACTATGATCAAATATTAGCTAGTTTAGAAGAAGCTATTCGAGCTACAAAGGGAATGTTTTTACATTATAAAGATGATTATATTTTACCATTTATTCATATTTGTAATTTCGGTAAAACATTAGAAGATAAACGTTATCCATATTTATCTAGTGTCTCTAGTATTTGGGATTTGTCTTCTCCTTTTTATGTCGATACCAATGACTTTTCTTATGAATTCTTAAGTAAAGTATTTCATTTTACGATTACGAAAGATACTTCTTTTAAAGTATTAGAAGTATCCCCTTATGGCAAAGTATTAAAATTAGAAATTGCAGGAAATACGATTGATGGAGAAAAGTTTATGAAAAAGCTTCATTTAAAATCACAGTTTTTATCAATCGTTTTAAAAGTAAATTCTATTTCTATTATTACTCATGGTTGGGGTAATGCATTAGGACTTAGTTTATATGGTGCTTGTAACCTTGCTGATAACGGTTGTAGTTTTGCGAATATTTTAGAGTATTATTTTCCTAAAGTACATATTTTCCAATATGAAAAAGAGCTTTCTTCGTGAAAGCTTTTTCTTTACTATTTAATTGTAATCATTCGTACATTATTTCCATTAATGAGAAATCTTCTTCCAATTTTTCCACAAAGTCAGTACCTAATCTTTTCTTTAGATTTTCAAATTTAGCTATGAATTCATTCTTATCTAATAAAAGCAAGGGTTCACATCAGAATCCTCGCTTTTTATTATTTATCATTTTTTAATTTTTCTATGACCTTGTCAGCATCTTTATTTAGTTCTACTGTTGTTTGTAAATATTTTGCGTAACTTTCTACTGTAGAAGTAAAGTCTTCTAATTCATTGATGTTTTGATCTTTAATTACATTGTTTATCGTCTTTACTGATGTTTCTAATTCTTTCGCAATACTTAATACTTCTTCATATGACATTGTACCTATCATTCACCCAACTCCTCTACCGTTTCTTTTTTCTTAGATAATTCGATTTGAAGTTGTTTTGACTTTTCTACGACAACATTTCTATATTCTTCTATCTTTTCAATATTTCCTAAATTTGTTGGGTCAGGAAATGATTGCCTCATTCTATTGATACAGTCAAATATTTTATTTACTGCATTGGCATAGTCTGTATAATTCATATATTGCCTCCTATATTAGAATGATTCTAGAACCATTTTTTAAATCCGTTTCTCTTACTGATTTATTTACATCATAAATTTCTCCAGTCTCTTTACTATAAAAGTTACTGTCTTTTTTTATGATATAGTCATGGTCTGTTAAATCTAGTAATCCTTCCTCTATTAGTTTTTTTACTGTACCAATCTTTTTATTAATTGGAATATAGAGGTCATAATTTTTTTCTATTAAGGGGATAGAAAGTTCGATTAGTATTTTATTTTTATTCATAAATAGCCTCCTAATCTTCTGTAACTAATTTTGTTAAAGATGCCTTTCCTTTGGTTATTACGTAACCAAAGTTTGCTTCTACTTCCACTCTTAATATTCTGGTTGCGGTTGTTACTTTTAAAGTGAATTGATTTGCTAAACCATTTCCTAACCATATAGCATCTGATGTTGAAGTATTGTTTTTGAACCATGCTTCATAGGTAATGGCTTTGATATTATCAATACTGTCTATTAAGATTATCTTTATATTATTTGTTGTTTTTACTTTATCTAATAAAGTAGTTATGGTTGTTTTGGTATTGATGTCTAATTTATTAAGAAGTGAAGTTAAGCCAATAATCATACATATATTATTTGTTGTTTGACTATATAAATTATTTAGTGTTGTTATTATATTTTCACCTGTTGTATATGCTGCATTTCCTAGATTTTCTTTTGATAATAATTTCATGTTATCTATCACAGTTACCATGTTATTTTCTTGTTGTAGTAGTTTTACCATACTTTTTAAGAAGCTTGTTCCTGTTGTGATATCTTCTCCTGTGATTAGATACATGCCATTTCTTGTTAGATTGATTTTATTTACTTCTAGCGTATCTTTATCAATACCAACAGGGATTTGATCTAGTCCAGCATATTCTTGTTTTAATTCTTCTACTTTTACTACTTCTGGCAATACTGGGACTTTTTTTGCTTTATAGTCACAGATTGTTTGAAGTTTTGTACAGATTATTTTAATATAGTCTGTTAATTTTTCTTCTTTGTAGGCATAAGCAGTTTGGAATTCATAGATGCCATCCAGACTAACTAATCCACGACCATAAATCTTTGATGGTTCTTTCTTTCTTACACCTGGTAAGATACTGCCATAGTCTGTTGGATCATTAAATTGTAAGACAATATTTTGTTTGAAGTTTTGTTTTAGTCTGTAACGAACTGTATTAGGTCCGTTGGTACTAATGATAAATACAACTCCATATTTTAAACAGTCTCTTGTTAGTTTTCCCATCATATCTTCATATTCTGGATAAGTATCTAAGAAACCTTCTACATTGTTGATTACAATGACAATCATTGGTATTTGTTTACCACCATGTTTAATATAGAAGTCATAGGATCCATTATAGTCTACAAATATTTTCTTTCTTTGATCTATTATTTGAGAGATCATTTTAAATAGGTTTTCTATTTTTTCTTTTTCGGTAGATAGTATGACATCACCAACATGTGGAGCATTTCTAAACATTGTTAATGTTTCAGCTCCAAAATCTAGAACATAGAAATTTACTTCTCTAGAATGATGGGTTGTAATAGATCCATATATGATGCTTGATAACATTAATTCTTTTCCTGCTCCAGCACTACCAAAGATAATTGTGTTTCCTTCTTTTGATATTGGTAATGTTAGAAGGGCTTGTCTTTGATTATCTGGATCATCATACTCACCAATAATTGGATTAATATTATTTCTTTCTCTTTGATAACGATATTTTTCTTCTAATTCATTAATATAAATAGTACCTGGTATTTTTGGTAACCATAGTTGTGGAATTGTGATGTGTTCTTCTTTGGCTGCTTTTACTATATAGTTTACGATGTTAGTTATTTCTTCTCCTTCGGATTCTATAGCGATTTCATTTTGTTTTGGATCGAAGGATTTGATACTATTTCCTACATTATCAATAAAGCTAACTGATTGGTCGATTTTTTTCTTTCTTTTTTCTGTTGGATAATATTGTGCTCCTGCCCAAGCTGCTTGTCCTAAAGTAAATAATTCGTTATATCCTACTTGTAAGTAAAATCTTCCTGGATTCTTTAAGGATGCGGCATCTGGACATTTAATCATATCCATACTATCTGATTTGTCTTGTACTTTTAAAC
>CAJLUG010000120.1 GCA_905209745.1 uncultured Mycoplasma sp. | reverse complement strand
TGTTTGCAATGGGAACACTAAAAAACGTTTTGAAAAGAGAGTACTATAAAGATTTCTATGAGGTTTTGGATTATTACTTAGAGATGATTCGTAAGATTCATATTCGTACTTATCGTTATCTTGCGAAAAGAAAAGCATCTACCAATCCTTTGGCATATACACAAGGTGGATTTTATGGAGGAAATTTGAAGCCAGATGAGTCTATTGAACCAATTATGAAGTCTGCTACTGCTTCTTTTGGAATTACAGCTTTAAATGAGTTACAAGAGTTATATAATGGTAAGAGTATTGTAGAAGATGGAGCGTTTGCTTTAGAAGTTATGAAGTATATTAACGAAAAGACTACAGAGTTTAAGAAGGAAGATCATATTCTTTATGCAATATATGGAACACCAGCTGAGAGTTTATGTGGCTTACAGATTAAACAGTTCCGTAAGAAGTATGGTGTAGTAGAGGGTGTTAGTTCACGTGAATATGTTTCTAATAGTTTCCATTGTGGTGTTTGGGAAGATATTACAGGTATTGAAAAGCAAGACTTGGAAGACAGGTTCTGGGAACTATTTAAAGGGGGACGTATTCAGTATGTTCGTTATAATTTAAATTATAATACGAAAGCAATTATTACTTATGTGGAAAGGGCGATGGATAAAGGTTTTTATGAAGGAGTTAATTTATCTCTTGCATATTGTAATCATTGTGGACATGAAGAATTAGATATGGATGTTTGTCCTAAATGTGGAAGTAGTGATTTAACGAAGATTGATCGTATGAATGGATATTTATCTTATTCTAGGGTTCATGGGGATACGATGCTTAGTAATGCGAAAATGGTAGAAATTTCTGAAAGGAAGTCTATGTAGATGAAGTATCATAATATTACGAAAGCAGATATGTTAAATGGCGAAGGACTTAGGGTTGTTCTTTGGGTATCAGGATGTTCTCATCATTGCCCTGGATGTCATAATGCAGTTACATGGGATCCTAATGATGGATTAGAGTTTGATGAGGCTGCGAAGAAGGAAATCTTTGATGAATTAAAGCACGACTGGTGTAGTGGCATAACTTTGTCTGGAGGAGATCCTTTGTATTTGGGAAATCGTAAAGTGATTTCAGAACTTGTTTGTGAAATTAGGTCTAAGTTTAAAGATAAATCGATTTGGTTATATACTGGATATACTTGGGATGTTTTATTAAAGCAGGCTAAGACAGATAAAGATTTAGATGCTATCTTAAAACATATTGATGTGTTATTAGATGGAAAGTTTGTGATGAGGCTTGCTAGTGTTAAGATAGAGTATGTTGGTAGTAGTAATCAAGAGATTATTGATGTTAAGAAGAGTTTAAAGAGTGGTAAAAAAGTATTATATATAGATAATAGTAAAATATTAGAAGGAGAAGAAGTATGAGAAAAAGAGGATTTGAAATTGCAAAAGGATATGAGGATAAAGGGATAAATCTTCCTATTCGGAAGACAGAGCGTTCTGCAGCTTATGATTTGGAGGCAGCAGAAGAAGTAGTTTTACCTAGTTTTCAACTAGGAATGAAACCTACACTTATTCCTACGGGATTAAAGGCTTATATGGAGGAAGATGAAGTGTTACTTATTGTTCCTAGAAGTTCTGGGCCTAAAAAGCAAGGGATTAGTTTTCCACATAATGTAGGAGTTATAGATTCTGATTATTACGGAAACCCTGATAATGATGGTCATATTTTTGTACAATGTATTAATTTAAAAGACCATGATGTTGTCATTAAGAAGGGTGAAGCAGTTGCGCAAGCGATGTTTCAAAAGTTTTTAATAACAGATGATGATCAGGCTTATGGAACACGTGTAGGTGGGTTTGGGTCTACTGATTAAAGAATATTTTGTTAAGGCAATTTTTGTTTTCCTAAAGCGTAAAATAAAAATTGCTTTTTTTGTAAAATTAAGATGGTATTCTTAATTAACTATATGTAAGAGACTACTACAAATTTATTAAAATTTAAAGAAAAAGTAGATACTAAGAAATGTGGAGAGCCTGAATTTTTAATGGTACTTACTGGTACTAATTATTCTTATAAAAGAGATGATGGGGTATATGTTGTATCTATTGGTACATTGAAAAATTGATATTTACTAAAATTTGGAATTTTAAATAATTTTAAAAAATCATTTTTATAAAAAACTGAAAAAATTAATTTTTTTCAGTTTTAATTTGTTGAAAAATAAGGAAAAATTTAAATTTTATTTTTATAAAAATAAAAAAATATTAAAAATCGTTTTTCTTAATTTTTAAAAAATGTACATAAATGTCAATTGTCGTAAATCGAACAAAAAAAGTTTTTTTAGGAAATCTAACGATATCAACGGTTTTAAAAAAACGGTGTATTTTTTGTAGGTTTTTGCTATTGATTTTTGAATTTTCACGTCATACAATGAAGATAACAAAGGAAGATGTGGAGGTTAAACTATGGGAGAGGTAAATGAGTTATTAGAAGAATTAACTGTTATTAAAAGAAACGGTAAAAAAGTTCCTTTTGATGGTGCAAAGATTGCACTTGCGATAAAAAAAGGATTTGATAGTGTGGAAGTAGACGATGATGAAGAAGAGAAGGAAAGAAAGTATACTTCTAAAGATATTCAAAAAGTTTATCAAGCAGTTTTAAAGAAAATTGAACGTGATGCTGAAGAGAAAAATAAAAAATTTAAAATAGAAGAAATTCAAGACTATATTGAAAATGAGCTTTCAAGTAAAGGTTATCAAGATGTTTATGAGTCTTTCTCATCTTATCGTGAAAGAAGAAATCAATCTAGAGAAAGTTTCTTTGGAGATAATAAAACTCATAAATTCTTAAAATCATTAGAAAATTTAGGATTAAAATCAGCGAATGAAGAAGATGCGAAAAGAGAAAATGCTAATATCGATGGAAATAGTCCAATGGGAACTATGCTTCAATATGGAGCAACAGTTTCTAAAGAGTTTGCCAAGGCATATTTAATGAAGAAAGAATATGCAGAAGCACATGATAATGGAACGATTCATATTCATGATATGGACTTTCTAGCTATGGGTACTACAACTTGTTGTCAAATTGATTTATCAAAGCTTTTTAAGAATGGTTTTGATACAGGACATGGTTATATACGTACACCTCAAGATATCGCAACTTATGGAGCACTTGCAGCGATTGCTATTCAGTCTAATCAAAATGATCAACATGGTGGACAAGCAATTCCAGCCCTTGATTATTATATGGCTCCTGGAGTACTTAAAACTTTTAAGAAACAATTTAAACAAACAATTTATGATTTTCTAGATTTAGAGGGATTTATTCCTGTTATCAATATCGATCGTATTATTAGAGAAATTGATAAAGTAGAATCTATTGAACTTGATATTAGTGAGTTTAGTGATTATAAAAAAGGTTCTAGTAGAATTCATGAAATCTTTGTAAAGAGTTATGAAAAAGCTTTACAAAAAACAGATCGTGCAACACAACAAGCAATGGAAGCATTTATTCATAATTTAAATACAATGCATTCTAGAGCTGGAGCACAAGTTCCATTTT
>CAJLUG010000119.1 GCA_905209745.1 uncultured Mycoplasma sp. | reverse complement strand
AATGTTAAGTATTTCCTATTTTTATTGTAAGAAGATTTCTTACAAATTCATCATAGCATAAGAAAACTGGCTTTTCAAGTATAAGATAAAAAATATAGATAAATTACAAATTATAAAAATAGGATAGCTATCACTTTTTATATTTTTAAAAGTATATGAGTAATTATTAAAAAGCTTTTGTTAATATGGTAGAAAAGCTTTTTTTAGTCATTTGTTTTAAAGTTTGGTTTATGGTAATGTAGGTTTCAGGAAATATTTAACGGTTTAAGTGCTTGCCAACTTCAAAGGGAAGGAGGCTAGATTATGGTTAAAAAGGATATCTTAATTTGTTCCTTGTTTTTAATCATTTTTTCACTATTGTCTATTCTTTTCATTTTAGTGAAATAACAAATAAAAAAAGCACTCAAACTAGTTAGTTGAGTGCTAGCAAAACAAAAGGCAAGTACTTAACTAGCAAATGTTAAGTATTTCCTATTTTTATTGTAAGAAGATTTCTTACAAATTCATCATAACATAAAGAAAGATTATCTTCAAGTGTAAATCAGTAAGATAATTTATTATTTTATCTAAAACTGTTGTAATAGGAGGAGAAGAATGTTAAACTATCTAATAGTGTTAGATAAAATAGAAGGTGATTCTATGAAAAGAGAAAATTTAGCAGAAAATCTATTTCAAGAACTACGATGTAATACTTCTACTTCACAAGGAACTATTATTAGTGTGTCTCATGATAGAAAATATATAGAAGAAGTTGCTAATAAGTTATATATATTAACTCCTGAGGGCTTGATTTTAAAGAAAGTATGATATACTAATAGTATAGTTAGGAGGATAGGTATGAGAAAAAATATTAAAACAACAGAAGCAATCTTTCCAATGCCAGTTTTGATGATTGCAACTTATAATGAAGATGGAACAGTAGATGTTATGAATGCTGCTTGGGGAATGATGTTAGATAGAAATTATGTAGTATTAAATTTGACAGAAACTCATAAGACAGTAAAAAATATAAAGATGCATCAAGCGTTTACTGTAAGTATTGCTGATAGTAAGCATGTACGTGAAGCAGATTATTTTGGAGTGGTTTCTGCTAATAATGTGGAAGATAAATTTGAACGCAGTGGATTAACAAGTACACCATCTACTTTGGTTGATGCACCTATTGTTAATGAATTTCCTATTTGTATGGAATGCGAATTTGTAGAGTATCAAAATGATGAATATGGATGTGGGGTAATAGGTAAAATTGTCAATGTAACAGCTTTAGAAGAAGTAATGACTGATGGTCAAGTAGATGTTAGTAAAGTAGGTGCTATTGCTTTTGATCCTTATACACATGGATACTATAAAGTAACAGAACGTGTAGGAGAAGCGTTTAAAGATGGGTTACAATTAAAAAAATAAAGATATGGGACAACTATTTTTTAGCTTGTCCTTTTTTATAAATATTTATTGGGAGAGTATTATGAAGAAAAGATGGATTGTTTTAGGTATTATCCTTGTTATGGTAATTATTGTATTTTGTTTTTTGATGGAGAGAAATAAGCAGGAAATAGATTCTGTTTCTGGTGTTACTATAGAAATTAAAGAAGGAACTCTTACTCCAACTGGTGCTACTATTATTATTACGGATACTACAGATAAGAATAATTCTTATGGAGAAGCGTATAGAATCGATAAAAAAGAAGATGGGAAATGGACGGAAGTATCAAGAGTAATAGATAATGCCTTTTTTAATGATATAGCATATCTTTTGGATGATAATAATCAAATTGTTAGAGAAGTAGACTGGGAATGGATTTATGGCAGTTTGAAGCCTGGTAGATATCGTTTTGTAACTGATTGTTCTGATAGGAAACTTTCTGTTTCTTTTATAATTAGGTAAAAGTTTAAGTTGTTTTTATGTTAAGCTAATAGTAGTTAGAAATGAATGTAGGTGATTTTATGGAACAAGCATCTTTATTTGAAAGACCAATGGAAGAACCTCTTGCTTCACGCATGAGACCTAAAAAGTTAAGTGAAGTAGTGGGTCAAACACATTTAATTGGGGAAGGTAAATTATTAAGACGAATGATTGAAAGTGATCATATTTCTTCTATGATTTTTTGGGGTCCTCCAGGAGTTGGTAAAACGACTTTGGCTAGAATTATTGCGAATGAGACAAAGTCAGAATTTATTACTTTTTCGGCAGTGACTTCGGGAATTAAAGAAATAAAAAAAGTAATGGAAGATGCAAAACGTAATAAAAGACTTGGTGTTAGAACGATTGTTTTTGTAGATGAAATTCATCGTTTTAATAAAGCCCAACAAGACGCCTTTTTACCTTTTGTAGAGAAAGGGTCTATTGTTTTAATTGGGGCAACTACGGAAAACCCTTCTTTTGAAATTAATAACGCACTTCTTTCTAGATGTAGAGTCTTTGTTTTAAAAGAATTATCTAGTGCTGATATTTTGGAGTTATTAAAAAGAGCTATTAAAGATCATCGAGGCTTTGGTAAGGAAAAGATTTCTATTACAGAAGAAGAGTTGATGATGATTGCAGAATTTGCTAACGGAGATGCCAGAAGTGCTCTTACCACATTAGATATGATTATTACGAATGCTTTTGTAGAAGATGATGGATCATTAAGAGTAACAGAAGGTATGATAGAAGATTGTTTGACTAAAAAAACTTTATTGTATGATAAGAATGGAGAAGAACATTATAATATTATTTCTGCTTTGCATAAGTCTATGAGAAATAGTGATCCTGATGCTTCGGTATATTGGCTTGCTAGAATGTTAGAAGCAGGGGAGGATCCTCTTTATATTGCAAGACGTATTACTAGATTTGCAGCAGAAGATATTGGACTTGCTGATACGAATGCTTTAAATGTTGCGATTAATGTGTATCAAGCTTGTCATTTTATTGGTATGCCAGAATGTAATGTTCATTTATCAGAAGCGGTTATTTATATGGCTTTGGCACCAAAGTCAAACTCTTGTGATGTTGCTTATCAATTAGCAAGTAGCGATGCCAAGAAGATGTTAGCAGAGCCTGTTCCTTTGGTTATTCGAAATGCACCAACTAAGTTAATGAAAGAATTACATTATGGAGAAGGGTATCAATTTGCTCACGATAGTAAGGAAAAATTAACTACTATGGATTGCTTACCAGAATCTTTACTCGGTAAGACTTATTATCATCCAGGAGTGTTGGGTAATGAAATTCGTTTTAAACAACGACTAGAACAGATTAAAGATTGGAAGAAAAAACATAAAAATTAGTTGCTTCTACTATTATCTTTTAGTATGATTAAAATGTGTACTTGCACATAAATTTATATTTAGGAGAGAAAAAAATGATAGTAGTGGAACATGTTACAAAAATGTTTGAACGTTTCATCAATAAACGCGAAAAAGAAAAGTTTTATGCAGATGATGATATTTCATTTCAAGCAAATGATGGAGAAATCATTGGAATTCTTGGTCCTAATGGGGCTGGAAAGACAACACTTTTAAGAATGATAGCAGGAATATTAGAACCTACCAAAGGAAGTATTACCTTTGATGGTATGAGTTATCAAGAAGATGAAAT
>CAJLUG010000118.1 GCA_905209745.1 uncultured Mycoplasma sp. | reverse complement strand
ACCATAATGTGTCCCCTTGTTGAACTGTATAAGTATTTTGAGTAGTTGTTTTAGGGATTTTTAACTGGTCACCTATTTGTAGATTTACTGTTTCTAAATCATTTATTTCTATTAAGTCATCTACTGATACACCATACTTTTGAGATATTAACCAAAGACTATCGCCTTTTACTACCGTATAAATTTCATATTCTTCCTCTTCTTCTATATTGTTTGTAGGAACTTTTAGTTGTTGCCCTATATATAAAGTGTTACTGGTAAGGTTGTTTAATGTTTTTAGTTCTTCTACTGTTGTATTGTATTTTTGGGCGATTTTATATAAGCTATCCCCTTTTACTACGATATATGTTCCATATGTTGGGGTGGTAGTAGAAGTTGGTAGCTTTAGAATTTGACCTACACTGATGATGTCTGATGTTAAGTTATTTAGTCTTTTTAATTCTGCTACTGTCGTATTAAACCTACTTGCGATTTGGGATAAGGTGTCCCCTTTTACTACAGTATAAGTATTTTGTTCTATACTTGTTCCTGGTGGAGTATATGTGTATCCTCCATATTCAGCAATTGCTTTTACTACTCCTTCTACATAGTCTGTTAAATTATTTTTTAATTTTTGTTGATCACTAGCATTATCAATAAAACCATACTCTACTAATAAAGACTGCATTGGTGAAGTTTCTCTTATAATATAATAGTAGTCTTTGGACGGATCTTCTGGAAGTCTTCTTTGATAAACTTTACGCATTTTTTGACCGGCAGTACCAATATTACTGAGAGCCATACTAGCTAGCGTATCATCATTACGAAGGGCGTAGATAATTTCCGCACCTTCTCCTCCTCGCGATGGTCAAAATGTAATTAATTATTATCGAAAATTACTTCTTCTAATTCTTTATAAACTTTCATATCTTTTGTTATATATGAAGCTAAATTTCTTTTAAAAGCTTCTGGATTTAAACTACCTTTTATATTACAACAACTCTTTATTGCTGATGTTTGGTCTTTTAAATTATCGTTATTTATATCTTTAACAATGCTATTGTATTTGGCTATATTAAATTCCAAATTATTCCCTAAACAATATGCTTCCAATACTTCTTTATCATATAAATAGTTCTCAATTTCAAATCTCTTCAGTACTCTATGATTTTTAGGATTGTTTTCTAAATATAGTTCTCTATCTTTTAAACTGGTCATTTTTCCTGAAGCCATATCACGATCTTTTAAAACTAAAATTTGAAGTTCTGAAAAAACTTTAGATAATATCAAAATTGCAATATCACTTCTTTGATCTAGTTCAGTATTTCCTCCACTAGAAATAAATAATACCTCCGGGTACTGTTGAGAGAAAATTGTATTATAAATATGTGCATCTAATCCGCCATCCGAACCATCTTTTTTTGGTTTATCTTGGCCCTCACAATATATTATAGTTTTAGGACATATTAACTTTGACAAATCATCAAGAGCAGTTGAAAAAAGATTTTGCCATTGAGAATGACTAAACTGCACTGGAGTTAATACATATTCTTTAGAGGCCCACATATTTTCCTTTTTAAATTCTATTATTTGACTTATGTCTTTTAATTCAACTTGAAGAGCTCTTAAAAAACCAATGCTATGAGTCGCAATCCAAATTTGACAATTTTTAGGTATCATTTTATTTATTTCTATAAGTAGCGCTCTCTGTATAGATGTATTTAAATGTAATTCAGGTTCATCTATAATATATATCGTATCATTATAAGCATCTTTTCTTAAGTATAAGTCTAACAATATATCAACTACTTCTTTTTCTCCCGCAGATAAAACATTGTAATCAAATTCAATATCCGAATCGTTCTTTTTAAAATATAATGTTCCTTTATCCGATTCTACATTACCCATACTAGATATTTCTAAATCCAAACACTTTTTTAATGATTCATTCAATTCACCAATAATGTGATTTCTTGCCTCACTTGGTTTTAAGTCTTTTTGATTTAAATAATCATTATATTTTGCTAGTAATCTTTTATAATCCTCAGTTATTCTTTGATCCAAATCAGATGCTGTAGAAGCTCCATAATTATTTTTTGTTATATCATCAATTGCTGTTGTTTGTTTTAATTTTAAATCTGAATTATATCTAAAAGAACTTCTAAAACTAAAGATAGTATTTCCTTTTCCTATCTTTTTTAATTCACGAAGTACACCATCAAAAGTTCCTGTAGTAAAATCAATTTTAATTTTACCATTAGTAAAACTATATCCAGGGTCTTGACATAAAGAGTGATAATGATAATCTTTGGAATTAGTATTACCTCCAATATTTTGTATTCCACTTCTATTTAAATATAGCATAGAATCAAAAACACTACTTTTTCCACACCCATTTGGTCCAACTAATGCTACAATTCTTTTGGGATTTTCTCCTAAATCTATAGTTAAGTCGTGGAATCTTTTATAATCTTTCATTTGAATTTTTTTTATGTACATACTTTTAATCCCCCTACTACAATAATTCTAAATATTTCTTTAACATTTCAACTTCTAACTTAGTAACCAACTTAACAAAATCTGTATAATTACCAGTCGTATGTGCCTTATCTAACGCTTTATAATATTTTAATCTTGATTCTTTCTTTATAATTACAGGATTATATCCACTATTCATTAAATCTAAATTCATAAGTAATCTTGATGTTCTTCCATTACCATCAACAAATGGATGTATTTTAACTAATTCTCCGTGCAATAATGCAGCTTTAATTATTGGATGATATTCGTTCCAAGTATTATAATTAAGTATTAATTTTTCCATTAATTCTGGCAGTTTTAAATAATCTGGTGGAATATGAGTGGCTCCTTTTATAGTTACGTTTTCTTTTCTATATCTTCCAGCATTCTCATTATCTATATCTTTTAAAATTAACTGATGAATATTTTTAATATTCCATTCAGTTATTGGATTTTTATCTTTTACTAAATCATCTAAATATAAAATAGCTTTCTCATGATTAATTGCTTCTAAATGCTCTTTAATAGATTTTCCACCTACAGTAATACCTTCTAAAACGACTTGCGTCTCTCTTAATGTTAAAGTATTACCTTCAATTCCATTACTATTATAAGTCCACTCTAAATTAATAGACTCTTTTAAAGATTTCAAAGTTTCTTTTGGTATTGGTCTTTTACTATCCAATTCTTTTTTTAAGCTATCTACTTCATCAAAATAATTATCATCTAAATTAATAATAAATTTATTATCATCTGGTTTAATTATTCTTTTATCAACAGGTTTATCAGCATCAACCGGAATATTCCAACTATTACCTACTTTAACAGCACCTTCAATTCTACCATCTTGTAATAATTGTCTAATTCTTCTTTCGCTAATATTCCATTTTTCAACAGCTTCTTTTGTAGTCATAAATTCCATACTTTTCACCTCTACTACAATTATACCGCGATCGGTAGTTTACGTCAATTGTTCTGTTCAATTATTTAAACTATTATATAAAAACTAACCTCCAATAAATTTATTTTAAAAATTCTAATAACTCTTTTACAAATGGAGATAAGGTTGCTGTCATAATCGCTATTTT
>CAJLUG010000117.1 GCA_905209745.1 uncultured Mycoplasma sp. | reverse complement strand
CGATCTAGGATATCATGCTATTAAAGGAATTGATCATACCCTAGATACAGATATTACATTCTACTTAGTATTAAAAGATTTAACAACAGAAGAAGAATATAGACAAGACCTAACAAGAATTACAGATAAAGAAGAAATCACAAGACCAGTATACAGTACTGATGGTAAGGATTATACTTATTCTTGGTTTAAAGGAAATATTGATATTGACTCTTTACCTGATGGAGATTATG
The DNA here is from genome assembly GCA_905209745.1 of uncultured Mycoplasma sp. GTDB lineage: Bacteria > Bacillota_I > Bacilli_A > RF39 > UBA660 > Faecimonas. The sequence continues at coordinate 3,401 of CAJLUG010000117.1, read as the reverse complement.
AGCTATATATTGTAACAGAAAGTAATGACTATTATGCAAAAACAAAAATAAATAATAAAGTATTAAAGGAACAAGTAGCAGAGTATACTAGCAAAAAGACCTTAACTACAAGAAATGATTATCGTAATCCTGATATGCCATTACAATTTGTAATTAGAACAGAAAAACTAGCTGATAAAACAGCAGATAGTGTTTATAATCAATATACACAATATCGTACCTTTGCTATAGAAGATGATATGCTTCATTTAAAAGGAACAGCTTATTCTATTGGTATGGATTTAAAAACATCACAAAATGTAAAAAGACAAATCATATTTGAAAACCAAGAAAATTACAAAACATATCGCTATGATTTAGGAAGTATCACCAATGGTATGTATACAGTAGGATCATCCTTACAAGATGGTTTAGATAAAACAAGAGCTTGGTTTGATCAGGCAATTGATATTACAAACATTCCAAAGGGAACTTACACTATCTATATTGCAACACAAAGTAATGTTAACGACTACAGTGAACTTACAGAATTACTATCTAGAAGCCTAAAAGATGTAGTATTAAAAACAGAGGAAAATACTTACACCTTTACAATTGATAGCACTGAACGATATAGAATAGAAATGAATGTAGAATAAAATGGAAAAGACTACTAACAAAGATAATTTGTCAGTAGTCTTTTTGTAATAAAAAATACGCAGAATGTAGATAACAATTTTCATAAAGGAATATCCTAGTGAGCATTAATAGCTTGAATACTATTATGGCCGTGAGATATACATACAGTGTTAGGTCTGCTATTTCTCTTTGTTTAGAAAAGTATAACCAGACAAATAAAAACCTCGCATTCATGATTTTGAAAGCGAGACATTAATTTATTAATTTTGTTGAATCTTTAATGTATAAGTATCACAGTGATTTAGAGCATGCTCATCAATTTCACTACTATTGACAAGTAATCCAATACCAGGTCCACTGGAAACATATTGACAACTAAAACGAACATTTGGATAAGCATTTTTAATATTAGAACAAGTAGTGCTAGGTACATTAGAAATTAAATCTGGATAAATATATACCATAGTAGTTTGACTTCGATCACAAGTAGGAGTAGGTGTACTTGTATTACCAGAATTACCACCAGAACTAGAACTTCCAGAAGAAGAGTTAGAACTTGATCCTGAACTAGAACTACTAGAAGAACTACTTTCTTCCCTTGACTCTACACGTTTACCATTACTTAAAGTAACCGTAACCGTAGTACCAAAAGATACTTTACTACCAGCACTAATCGATTGTTTAATAGCAGTATTTTTCTCCTTATCACTATTTTGTGTAACAAAGTTATAATTTAAATTCACTTTTTCCAAAGCCTCGATAACTTCACTCTTATTCATTCCAACAACATCAGGAACACTACATTCTTTACCATCAGAAATAGTAACAGTGATTACATCATCATTCTTAATGACATCTCCCTTTTTATAGGAATAAGAAATAACTTCTCCTTGTTCAACATCATCACTAAATTCATGAACTTCTTCGTAAGAAACACCATTTTTATTGGCCCAAGCTTTAAACTCCTCAAAGTTTTTAAACTCCTTCATCACAAGCTGTCCTTTAGAAATCACTACTTCAATCATAGTACCTTGTTCAATACTATCACCTTTACTATAATTTGCTTCGATAATATTTCCTTGTTTTACTTTTTCATCATAACGATTCGTAAAAGAAAGTTTTAATTTATTTTCTATGACCCATTGTGTAATTTCTACCATATCCATTTTCTTTAGGTTTGGAACATTTATTTTTGCTCCCTTACTAACAGTAATCACAACTTTCTCATCATTATTAATAGGAACCATACTTCCAGCTTCTACACTTTGTCGAGAGATATAGCCTCTATTAATTTTACTAGAAAAGTCTCTTTCTACTTCATAAGAAATACGATGTTGTTTTAAATAAAAAATTGCTTCGAATTCACTCTTGTTCGTAAGGTCAACCATTTTAACATCACTATCATCTGGATGATTTCCTAAGGAAAACGTCAATTTCAACGTATCACTTCGCTTCATAGTACCAGATTTACTTTGTGAAGTAACCGTATCTTCTGGATACTCTGACTCAGTAAAGCTAACCTCAACATTATTTAAATGATTATCTAATACATAATCGATTACTTCTTCACTATCCCAACCCATCATATCAGAAACAATGATTTCTTTATCAGGATTAGGTCCGTTACTAACCGCAACCTCTAAAGAAGAGATATCTTTAATCTTTTCACCAGCTTTAATATTTTGACTAATAATTTGATATTCTTCTACCATATCGCTATATTCATAATCTTGTTCCAAAGTAACATTATTCTTACTTGCCCAAGAAACAACCTCTGTTAAACTTCTTCCCGTAAAGTCTTCAAGCTGTCCAACTGCTGGAATAGTAATAACACCAAGAGAAGTCATGATTCCAAAAACCTGAAATAAAATCAGGAAAAAAGACCCTAGTAGAATACTTCCTTTTTTACGAGTAGGATTAGTAATACAGATTACTACAAATAGTAAAGAAAAAATCATTAATAATAAACTACTAATCAACAACTGTAAAAAAATCGTCTGCTTTTGCCCAGTCCATAACGTGACCCCGAAATAAGAAAAACTACTAACAACAGTCAAAAATAGTACAAAGTTGACAAAAACACTCCTTTTTACTTTACGTTTTTTTACATTGTCTAATTCTTTTGCTTGTTCCATTAGACCACCTCATTATCTTATATAATTATTATATAATAGGAAAGAAAGAAACTACAATAAATTACCAAAACTAGACTGTAAAGTATACAAAAAAATAAGAGTATGATAAAATGAAAAAAGAAAAGGTGAAAGTATGAATGAATGGATTAAAAAAAATTTTAACTTAGTATTAATAATCTTTATTTTACTAGGGCCAATTCTAGATATGGTAACTGGAATTATTCTTCATGTATTTCATGTAAATATAACCATAGGAATCATCTTTAGAATATTATTTTTAATTTTTGTTTTATATGCTCTAATATTTGTATATAAAAAGAAAAAGCACCTCTATCTCTACGGTATTTTAATACTCTATGGAATCTTTTATATCGTAGGTATGTTACTTTATAAAGATGGAGTAGGAATATTTTCAGAAATTCAGGGACTAGCTAGAGTATTCTATTTCCCAGTATTATTAATAGCGTTATATGATTTAAGAGACGAAATCAAAGTAACTAATATGACATTAATGGTAATATTACTTACATATTTAGTATGTATATTAGTACCAAATTGTCTAAATATAGGTTTTGAAAGTTATGAAATAACCAAGAAAGGATCGTTAGGATTCTTTAATTCTGCAAACGAAATTAGTGGAATTATCTC
>CAJLUG010000116.1 GCA_905209745.1 uncultured Mycoplasma sp. | reverse complement strand
TATTTACTGGTATTACTAAGACATCATCCATAAAACTTTTTGATGGATCATCCATTGGATCTGTTAAATTATAAGCTGTTGTTGTAGTGGTTGGACCGATGATTAAGTCATAGTCTTTAAATACTCTATCAAATTCTTTTTTGATATCATCTCTAATTGATAGGGCTTTGTTGTAGTAAGTTTTAGCGTTTTCTCCACTTAATAAGTAAGAACCTACCATAATTCTTCTTTTTACTTCTTGTCCAAAACCATTTTTTCTAGTTTCTAAATATAAATCTTCCATATCTTTTGGATCTTCTACTCGATATCCATAACGAATTCCATCAAATCTTGCTAAATTAGAGGAAGCTTCACCCATAGCGATAATTTGATATAGTGTTACGGCATTCTCTAAATAATTCATATCTACATAGTCTACTTTTACGTTAGCGTCTTCTAATAATTTTCGAACTTTTTCTACTTCATTTCTTATTTCTTCTGTTACAATGTCACTCATAAAGTACTTAGGAATGGCAATTTTCATTCCAGCGATATCTTTTCCAATTAAACTCGTAAAATCTTCTTTTTCTTTTTCTACGGATGTTAGATCTTTATCATCTTTTCCTACAATCGCATTTAATAATAAGGCATTTTCATAGACATTTCTAGTCATTGGACCTATTTGGTCTAGGCTTGATGCGAATGCTACTAATCCATAACGTGATACTCTACCATACGTAGGTTTCATTCCTACAATTCCAGTATAGCTTGCTGGTTGACGAATAGATCCTCCCGTATCTGTTCCTAAAGCAAATAGTAAGTCTCTTGCTGCAATCGTTGTAGCACTACCACCAGAAGAACCTCCGGAAATTTTTTCTTTGTTCCAAGGGTTTTTAGGAGCACCAAAGTAACTTGTTCTACTACTTGATCCCATAGCAAATTCATCCATATTGGTCTTGCCAATAATAATCATATTGTTTTCTTTTAATTTTTCTACTACCGTTGCGTTATAAATAGGTATAAAGTTTTCTAACATATGAGAAGCACAGGTTGTTTTTAAATCTTTTGTGATGATATTATCTTTTACAGCAATTGGTAAGCCAAATAGTAAGTTATCTGTTGGTACTTCTACAGTACTTAGACGTTCTGCTTCTTTTAAGGCTTCTTCTTTATTTAGTGTAATATAGGCATTCAAGTCTTTATTACTTTCAATTCTTGCGAATGCTTCTTTTACTAAATCTACAGGAGTAATTTCTTTTTGTTCTAGTGCCTTATGAATTTCTTCAATCGTCTTATCTAACATATTAGGCCTCCTCACTAATTACAATTGGAACTTCAATATAGTTTCCACTATGTTTTGGTGCGTTTTTTAATACTTCTTTGGGATTTAACATCTCACCTGGTGTGTCTTCTCTTAATGTTGCATCTTTACTCCATGGGGCAATCATTCTATCATCATCATAGCCTTTTACTTCTTTTATTTTATCTACATCGTTTAATAACTTTTTAAGTTCTATTTGATATTTTTCTATTTCCGCATCATCTACTTTAATTCTTGCTAGATGAGCTACATGTAATACTTCTTCTTTGGTTAATTTCTCTTTCACTAGGGAATTCCTCCTTTAACTTTAGTTATTATATCATATTTTTTAATTAGAGAAAACGATAGAGTATGAAAAAAGACCATTATTTTTCAATAATAGCCTTTTCCTTGTTATTATCTTATTATTCTACAAAACAATTATTCATTGTTATTTTATATGGCTCATCATCTGTTGCGATTGTGAATGTTTCTACTGTACCAATTACTGTCGTTTCTTCTTTCAGTTCGATATTTTCAAAATCTTCTTTAGCATCTTCTGCTAGTGGGCATGTAATCTCTAATGTATAAGCTCCATCTTCATCGGTATAGGTTAAGACTAGGCGACCCTTTTTCTTATCAATACGCTCTACTTCTCCAGTTAATCGTAAGAATGCACCTGCATATTTATCGGCTGCTTCTTCTGGATGATTTCTAAATTCGATTGCTAGATCTAATGCTGAAATAGTAGTTGGTTCTACTGAATAAGGCATAGACCAAGAGCCAATTACTGTATCACGTCTACCTTGTTCTTGATGATACTTGATTACTTTATACCCTATACCATAGTAAATTCTAGTACCACCATCATCTAAAGTAGAAGTACGTATGGCAAAGAATGGTCCAGCATTATATTTAGATACTGCAATTACATCTATGGCAATAGCAATTAATAGTGCTAGAATAACAACAAAAATGATATTTAAAATCTTTTTTGTATTTACCGGTTTCTTTTCTTTTTCTTCTAATTCTATTTGATTTACATTGTTTTCTTCATAATCATCATATATTTCTTTTTTACGTTTCAATATACTCATAATTAACCTCCAGTCCCCTTTCTTTTATAGGCGTTATTATAACACAATAGGACTATTTTGTAAAGGTAATTACTCTAGGTGTTCTTTGAATTCTTCTTCGGTCCAGATAGGAATTCCAAGGCTTAAAGCTTTCTCATATTTACTACCTGGTTTTTCTCCTACGATGACTACAGATGTTTTTTTCGATACAGAATCTACGGTCTTTCCACCAAGAGATTCTATTTTTTCTTTGGCTTCCTCTCTAGTAAAGATTGTTAGACTTCCAGTTAGGACGAAACTTTTACCAGCAAAGTTTTCATTTTCGGTTATTTCTCCACCTAAATATGTTGTATTTAATCCTAAGTCTATTAATTCATCTACAACTGCTTTGTGATTCATATCAGCAAAGTAGTTAACAACGCTTTGGGCAATTATTTCTCCAATATCAGGAACTTGTGTTAATTCGTCTTTTGTCTTTGTCATTAAATTTTGTAATGTTTTATATTTTTGAGCTAGAATTTTCGCTGTTTTTGCTCCTACATGGGGAATTCCTAAACCAAAAATTAATTTTTCTAGAGAATTCTTCTTACTGTTTTCGATGGCATTTAATAAATTGGTTACAGATTTATCTCCATAACCTTCTAGACGGGTTAGATCTTTTTCATGATTTTTTAAGCCATAGATATCAGGAATTGTTGCGATAAAGTGGAAGTTATAGAAGTCTTCCATAATTCTATCGCCTAAGCCTTCTATATTCATGGCATCCCTTGATACAAAGTGAACAAGACTTTCTACACTTCTCGCTGGACATTTGGTGTTTGGGCAATAATAGTCAACTTGTCCTTCTTTTTTTATCAGTTTTGTATTACACATTGGACAGGTATCAATCATGACAAAGTCTTTTTCATTTCCTGTTCTTCGTTCTTTTTTTACTTCTACTACTTCAGGTATTACATCTCCTGCTTTACGAATAGAGACAATATCTCCTATTTTTAAGTCTTTTTCTTTGACATAGTCTTCATTATGAAGAGTTGCTCTTGAGATGGTAGAGCCTGCAACAATTACTGGCTCTAGTACTGCATTTGGTGTAATTTGTCCAGTTCTTCCTACTGTAAAAATAATATCTGTTAGTTTTGTTAAGACTTCTTCGGCAGGAAATTTATAGGCTGTTGCCCATTTTGGGTATTTGGCAGTAGAACCTAATTTTACTTGATCATCAATATTATTTACTTTGATAACAATTCCATCAATGTCATATGGGAGGGATGCTCTTTCTTTTCCTTTTTCTTCGA
>CAJLUG010000115.1 GCA_905209745.1 uncultured Mycoplasma sp. | reverse complement strand
ACTAACTTTTCATACTCGCCCTCTGCATCAAACAAAAAGCAAGAATTACCACGACTAATTTCATTAATAATCATTTTCTTTAATGTAAAACTTTTACCACCACCAGTTGATGCAATTATGGCTAAATTACTTGATGGTCGTGTTGCATCTTTATGAAATAAATCAAATATTGTTGGTAAAGCTGTATGAATATCTGATCCTAAAATATAACCTGTTTCATCATTAAAATGAGTAATCGTAAGTGGGAATGATGCTGATAAAGTTAAACTAGGAAGATAGTTATGATAATCTTCAAAACCATTTTTAGTTATATCAAATGCTTGCCAACCTTCCATTTGCCTCATTCTAGGAACATCCAATTTAATTTGAAATACATCAGCAATTTTCCTTAATTCTTTTAACTTTTCTTCACGTTGTTTTCTATTACCACTTATTACAATAATGAAATCAACTTCTTTGATTTTTTCATCGCCATTTTTAATTTGTGTCATTAATGCTTGAAAGTTCTCTCTTTCAGTATCCATTTGAGTAGCATCTGATAATTTTCTAGTAGTGCTTCTTTCGGAAACTAAAAATTCATAATTACTATCTAATCTTCTAACCAGTTCTTCAGTTGGTATTGTATCTTTAATATGAATACAACATCTTGTATCTGGAACATTAAATAGTTCTTCAAAAAATAACTCATCTATAAATGGTGGTAATCTTTTAATTGTTACAACTTGTATTTCTATATCATCTGATTTTATATAACCTACTGTTTCATTAATAAAAAAAGGAGTGATTAGTTCTACTAAATCGCTCCACATTAATTGTTCTATATTAGCATTCGATAAATATAAGTTTATCAAAAACTGATATATCTCTAGTTTATTTGTAATCATTTGAATATGTAATCTAGGTGTCATATTGTAACAATGCATTTCTAGTTCTTCTGATGTATGTTCTAATGCTTTATCATTATCACTAATTAATACAAAATAATATCTACTTGTAGTAGTAAGATTTTGTTCTTCTAATATTTCTAATCTATCATATCTTTCTTTTAAAAATGTTAATTTTTCTTCATCATTAGCAAATTCTTCCATTAGTCTATTGTAGTAATCTTTATTAGCATTTAGATCTATCTTATCATCTAACTTGTATATTCTTAAATTTAATCCTTTTAATTGATAAAGAAATTTTAATTGATTAAAAAAGTTTTGCTTTTGAGTGTTTGATGTTAGTGATAAATCAATAGCATCAACTGAAAAAACTCTTGCAAAACTATTATCACGAAGTTTTATAATTCCATTATCATTTACTACTTCTGCATTGGTAAAACTTTGAGCATTTTTAAACTTTCTTTTTAAAACACTTTTAGTTATGTATTTTTGTTTTGAATTATCTTTCTTCTTAACAAACTTTTCTATAACTTTATGTTCTTTCTTTTTCTTTTTTTCATCTTTAGTTACTTGCTTTTTCAAAGTTATCCACCTCTCCTTTCCTTTGATATACATATATCTTATTTCTAAATAAATATCTAAAAATTAAACCTATTACTTTATACATTCTATTTTTCTTACTAACATTAATAGGTAATAAACAAAAAATTCCAATCATTAATCCAACAATAGAAGGTATTTTGAGTGGTGTAAAATAAGACTATAAATAAGATTAATATTGGTAAAGCAATAATAATATCAGATACCTCGATACCTTTAAAACCTAAATTTCTTTTTATTGATTTTACTGTAATATACATAAATTCATTCCTCCTATATCATGTTTTTTCTTCGGTAATAAGATGTATTATAACTCGCTCGTGGCATTACTCTTCTTACAGTATTATGCAAACTACTTGCTCCTGCATTTACAAAGGCATCACTTGCACTAAACTTATTGCCACTAGGTTTACTTCCCATTTTTTGACCAGCCATATACATTCTTGTTCCCATAGCACTAGCAAATCTCTGCATTCTATTTGGTGTTTGTCCACTAGATGGATCAACTGCACCCATTACTCCTAAAGCAAGTCCTGCTTGAGATAAAGCATGAGAGCCTACTGCTTTTCCACCTTTCATAGCAACACCAGTACCTAAAAGAGCTCCACCAAGTGTTGCTCCTGCTCCAATAGTTGCTCCAATTCCAGCCATTTTGCCATAACCCATTAATGACATTAATTGTTCTCTACCACTCGCTGCACTTACATTTGAGCCAATAAATCTGTTAATCACTTGACTACCCGTCATGATGAATGTCGCACATCCAAGATATAATAATGCTTTAGTTGTAATATTCATAAACGAATTACTAAAGAATGTCGTAACACTTATTTCTTGCATTACCATTACTGTTAGACTGACTATTAGCATTACAACTGCACTTTGGAGTGCGAGCGATACTAATTGTTCAATAACTGCACCTCGCCTTTGCTTATTACAAACACTTGTTGCAAATATTATTGGTGCTATTGAAAATAGAAATAAAAATTCTATTTGCCTTCTTCCTAACATAATTCCAGCAAAGAATAAACTATATAGGAAAAAGCCACCACTTAATACTGCCATAATCCAATTTATTTCGTATTTATAATCTTTTTCATCAGATAATATTACTCTTGATTTAGTTACATATTTTGACAAATATAATTCATCATTATCAAATGAGCCACTACTTACTAATTCTGATATACTTTTGCTTTCATCAAACTTTTCGCTATTCTTATAACCATCTCTATAAGAAATAAACATTGTAAGCATTGAATCACTCATTTTTGAATTGCTTGTCGTTTCAAAAATATTTCCTGTATAATTAGATAAGGTAATTGAAAAGTTAGATACTTGCACAAATAAAAATGTAGATAGCATAATAAGCGTTCCACATTTTACTGCCTCCATGATAATCATTTTAAACGTTGTTTCTTCATCTGGATCTAACAATTTATTTACAAATCTCCATACTATAAATAATGCAAACAATGTTACTGCTATTGCCATAGCACCATTATAAAAATTTATGAATGTTTGATTGCTTGATAATGAGTTAATTATATCAAACGCATTAAGTTCTTTTATAATCTGCAAAAGTCCATCAATTAAATCATAAATAAAACTTGTTAAATACCAACCTAAACTACGTAATAAATCAAAAACTTTTGTCATCATAAAGCATTACACCTATGTAAATAATTTTATAATAATATTAACTAATGAGATGGCTAAAATTATTCCGAATATTCCAAGTAATGTCTGTAAAATTCTTGTTTTTACTCTAGGTTTTTGATCGACATCTACTACTGCATACATAATGAAACTTACAACTAATGCAATACCAGCAAGGGATATTCCTACTGCTAATGCCCAGTCAGTTATTTGTTTAATTACATTTAAAACAGTATCTATTGTATAAGTTCCACCCTCTAATTGTTGAATTGCTAACGTACTTAAAAAATTTTTCATTATATTCACCCTTTCCTTTATTCATATACAAAAAAATAACTGTGCAACTATTACCCAATAATTGCACAGTTTTATATTTTATTTTGACATATCTTTGTTGTTATTCTCTAATCTATCCGATAGTGTGTCATTCATATAAGAATTAACTAATTCTTTATTACAAATAACATCTTCAATATCAACTCTATCATCATTACCTGCTACAAAGTGTTT
>CAJLUG010000114.1 GCA_905209745.1 uncultured Mycoplasma sp. | reverse complement strand
TTTATAATTTTCTTCTAGTCCAGTATCTGTTTTATTATTATCTATAAAGCTAACGATGTTTTCGCTCATTTTCTTAATCGTTTCTGTTGCGATAAATTTAGGAGAAGTAATATAAGTTAAAAATATACCAGCACCTATCGCAATCACTGCAATTAGTAATAATAAAATACCAAATATTTTATTCGGACCTTTTTTCTTAACATTTTCATTCATAACACTCAACTCCTATTATATTTTTATTATAACAAAGTTTAAAAAAATTGTCGATATATAACAAAAAAAGGAATTGTATATTTTACAATCCCGGAACTTAAACACTTTTAAATTTCTAAAGTGCTTCCCAGCCCTTATTTTATAAGACTTTTTATTGTCAAATTTCACTTTTAAAAAACGCGTACATTCAAGTACATCTTGTGTTAGAAAGATTTTAATGATAAATGCAATATATAGTATACAAATCCCTTTATTTTAAAGGCATAATTAAAAAAATTTTTTTAAAGCGTCAATTTATACAAAATGTACGCATTTTTTTCATGCCACAAACATAGATAAAATAAGGCTTTTTTTAAAAAAAGTGTTTAAGATGAGACTATATTTTAGGTATTTTTACAACGAAATTTATAAAACCAGAACCATTTTTTAGTAAAAATTTGTAGAATTTAATCTTATTCTTAGTCAATTTTTTGGTCACAAAATAAAGAGAAAACTTAGATATATTCGACAAATATTTACAAAGTATTTTAAAAATAATTAGTCAAAAAATTGGTCAAACCGTTTTAAAGCTTTATAATATATAGAAAAATCATAAAGTATCTGCCTTTATGAAACTTATTTTAAAATAAAAAAAGGACGAACTTTGTTAAGTTTTGTCCTTTTGGTTTAATAAATACAAGATGTTAATATGCTTACTTGGTATGGTATTTTTATTTCTTTGGCGGTACCAGAATTAGAGAATTCTACCGTGATTGTTAGATTGATTTCTTCTCCAGGATTTAGTTCTTGGTTTGTTATATCGTTGTGGTTAATGATTACTGGAGAAATTCTACTTGCTTCATCATCATTATTAATACAGTCAGGAGATTCTGCTAGTCCATCAATTTTTGCTTTTAAATTACCATTATTTTTTATTGTTATAATATAAGTTAGAGTATCTCCTGGATTTTGTAAATTAAAAGTAAAGTCTGCAGTTTTATTACCATTTATAATATCACTTTTACTGGTAGGTAGTACCTCTCCTCCTCTGATTGCAGTACCTTCTTGAATATTGGTTATCGATACATCATAGATTTTGTCTGTTGCTTCTCTTTCCTTTAATCTTATAGCAATTAGTGCATAACCAATACTTAATAATATGATTGTAATACATAGTATAATTATTAGTATATTTTTATTTTTTACTAATCTTTTCATCTACATGTCCCCTCCTTTTTACTACTTATAGAACCTTGATAACAATATGTATATTTTGTATTATCTTGTTCTATGGATATTTCTGCATAGACTTGGTAATTTTCTATGTAGTACCAACTATCTGTTGTTGGAAAAACTGAGTTGTTTTCATCTCCTGGAATATATTGAATTGGCATAGAGATATCATTTATGTCTTGATCTTTGATGTTTTTATTTTGTTGATATGTAAGTAGTTTTTGATAAATATTATCTGTATAAGTTCCTGCCATTTTTTCTGTGATAGTTGTACTGTCTTTTTGTTCTAATTCATAATCTTCTATTAATTCTGTTGATTGTAAGTATAAACTCATCAATACATTTTCTTCACTTACATTATCCAAATTTAGAGAATTTCCTTTTTTCTCTAAAGTAGAGGTTTCCGTTATAATATTATTTGTTGGTAGAAGAGTTTTTACTTTTTCTACTACTTGATTAAAGACTTCTTCCTCTTGATAATTAATGATAGTGATTGTCTTATTTGATATCTCATTATTTTTTGTCAGAATATTTATTATTTTTTCTATTCCTTCTATGATATTAGAACCTTCTATATTTTGATTAGCGATAGGTCCTGCTTTTATATTCTCTATAAAGATATTGGTTAGTATATTGTCTTCATTAATATTTAAGAAAAATAGAGGACCAGAATCTATATTTATTTCTATTCCAGTTTTATAGTTTGCATAAGAATATAATTTTTCACTACTACCAAAACTATTTTTAAACTCTGGCCAATACTTTGTCGCAACTACTACGATTAAAGCAATCAGTACTCCTATAATTTCTAGTATTAAAATCCATTTATCTTTTTTTGTCATGATACACCTCTATCCAGTAAACTTTGGACTTAGCGCTAGTGTTATTTCCATACCCTCGGTAATCTTGGTGTTTGGAGCGATACTTTGCGCTGTTACATAACCAACACCATCTAATTTTACTTTCACTCCTAATAAGTTTAATAAGCTATTGGCAACTTTAGATGATAGTCCTACTAAATTTGGCATAGTTAAGTTTTGATCATTGGTAATTAAATAAATAGTATCTTGATTTGTGATTGTATCACTTTGTTCTGGATATTGTTTTACTACTTTTGTACCGTTACCAATTGTTTGGTATTTCATACCGGCAGCAGTTAGGGTCGTTTTTACTGATTCTAAATCTTTATTAATTAGACTTGGTACTTCATAGTCTGTTACTTCTATTTTAGCAGAAGCTGTATCGTCGTTTCCATAATATTTAGAAGCATTATAAACAATTTCTTTAATAGCGTTTGATAATGGTTTTTGACTTCCGGCTGTTGGTTTTTTTACAGAAGCATAAATAATTAATTTAGGATCACTTTTTGGATAGATTCCAGCGAAAGAGGAAATAACGTTTTCTGTACCATCTAAGTATCCTTTACCATTGGTATCGGCAATTTGAGCAGTACCTGTTTTTCCGATTAATTCATTGCGTTCTATTCTAAAGCCACTACCAGTATTACCAATACCATTGACACAGTCGTCCATTAATTGAATCATTTTTTGAACTGTATCTGTTGAGGCAACACGTTCTATTTCTGTTCTTTTGTTTTGTAATATTACTTCATCTGTTTCTGGGTCTACAATTTTATCTACAATATATGGTTCTAGTAACATACCATCATTGGTTAGAGAAGTCATGGCTTTTACGTTTTGGATTGGTGTTGTTGTGATACCTTGACCGAATCCAGCATTATAGATTTCTGTTTCATATCTAAAGTTTAGGGAACCTGCTTCTTCATTTGGTAGAGTAATTCCTGTTTTTCTACCAAAACCTAGTTTTTTGAAATATTGACGTAACATCGTACTATTCATGTGACGATTAATTAAGTTAATTACTCCAACGTTACTACTCATGGCATAACCTTTATCAAAAGTAATTTGTCCCCATCCAGTACGATCCCAGTCACCAATTACTGTACCATCTGCGGTAGTATAAGTTCCTGATAAATAAGTTTCACTACCATTATATACTCCATTTTCCATGGCAGCCATATAAGTAAAGGTTTTCATTGTTGATCCTGGTTCGTATGGAGATGATACTAAAAAGTCTAAGTAATTGGTCATATTTCTAACATTAGGGTCAAAAGATGGAGTTGTCGCAGTTGCAAGTACGGCACCAGTATTGGCATCCATAATAGTAATATTAAACCAATCCCAATCATAGTCTACATCTGCATTATTTAGCGCTTGTTCTACAAAGAATTGAAT
>CAJLUG010000113.1 GCA_905209745.1 uncultured Mycoplasma sp. | reverse complement strand
TTTAACTCTGCATATAAAGGAATATACTTACCAGGATCTTGTACCATTAAATGAACATCTAACCTCTTATCCGTAAACTTATAAATATTCTTCATCTCTTTAAATGGCATAGTCTTTCCAGGTACAAACTTCCCATCCATAACATCTACATGTATATAATCTACATCTGTCTCATTTAACTTCACTAAATCTTTAGGAATATTTTCACTACTTAAAAATGATGCACTAATCTTCATATTATTTTCCCTCCTGAACAAAACTTAAATAATTCGTATAACGACTCTTCATTATATTATTAGAAGAAACTGCATCCTTTACCATACATTTTTGCTCTTTTATATGAAAACAATCTTTAAAAGGACAAGGATAATCTCTAAACTCAATAAAACTATCTCTAATTTGTTCCTTAGAATAGGAAGAAAAATATAAAGCCGAAAAACGAGGAGTATCCATAACTTTACCTTCATATAAATTATATAAAGATACAACTCTAGTAGTATGTTTTCCTCTACCTAAAGCAACAGATACTTCCCCCACATCTAGGTTCCACTCTGGATTTAATTTATTCAACAAAGTACTTTTACCAGCCCCTGTCTGTCCTGTAAAAACACTTGTCTTATTCGCTAACAAATTCTTTATCTTATCTAACTCCGTATTATAAACAACAGTATATCCTATTTTTTTATAATAGTCTAACTCTTTCTCTATAATAGCAAAGTCTTCTTTCTTTACTAAATCTTTCTTAGTAATACAAATGATAGGAGTAACAGAATGTAATTCCATAAGTACTAACAACCGATCTAGTAAATGTAAAGAAAAAAGAGGAGAGACCAAACTTGTAATAAGAAAAGCTTGGTCTATATTACTAACCTTTGGTCTAGAAAACTCATTCTTTCTAGGACATATTTTTTCTATTACTAATTTATCTTTATCAAATTCTACAAAGTCCCCTACCAAAGGAATAATCTTTTCTTTTCGAAATACACCACGACATTTACAAGGATAGGTTTTATCTTCAAATTGCACAAAATGTAAATCACTCTGTATTCTGATAATTTGTCCTATCATAACATCCTCCTATTCTGTAGTAGTATCAGTATCATCTGAAGTATCTGTAGATGAATCATCATTGTTATTGTTATTATCATCACCAGTAGAAGGTGTAGATGGTTGTGTTGGTTTTCTAGCAATAGTAACTGTAAATGTTTGTCCTTCTACAATTGGACTACCAGCTGCTCTAGACTGGTCAATAATCTTTCCTTCTTCATAAGCAGTAGTATCTTGATATTCTACTTTAATCGTTAATCCATATTTTTGACAGAAAGCTTGAGCGTCCGCCAAAGACCAACCTTCTCCAGCCATATCAGGGAAAGTATCTACAATATTTGGAATATATAAAATGATAGAATCCCCTTCTTTAACCTCACTACCAGCAGCTAAAGATTGGCCAATAATTTCTTGTTCATCATATTCACTACCACTTTCTACGTCACGTTTTTCAACAGTAACATCAAGACCATATTGAGTCTCTAAAATAGTTTGTACTTCAATATAATTTTGTCCTGTATAATCTTCTATTTCAAAAGTCTCTTCTCCAGTAGAACGATAAATCGTAATTTTAGTTCCTTCTTTAACACTTCTACCAGCTTCTGGATCAGTACGAGTAACACGATTCTTCTTAACATCACTAGATGCTTCTTCTTTAATCTTTGTACGAACTTCTAATCCACGATCTTGTAATTTTTTCTCGCAACGATTAACAGTTAATCCTTCACAATCTGGTATAGTAACATTTTCAGGTGCTGTAAGTGCTGGAATAACAAATGCAAAAACGATAAGTCCAACGATAAGTACTCCAAAGACAATAGATAAAATAATAATGATTTTCTTACGTTTCTTATCTCCCTTATCCTCAATCTTAGTTGCTATTTCTTCTTCCTCATCGTCATTCTTTTCTAAATCTTCTATTTTCTTTAAATTCTTAGTAGAATCATTTTCATGTTCTGGATAAGGATATTTATATGGAGCTTCATTAATACGATCATCATCAAGTGCTGTAAGTAAATCTTCATGCATACTTCTCGCATCATCATATCTATTCTTAGGATTTTTAGCAGTAGCTTTCATAATAATATTTTCAATACTTTGTGGAATAGATGGATTATCATCCCTAACACTAGGAAGTGGATCCCTCATATGTTTTAACGCAATTTCAACGGCATTATCCCCTTTAAAAGGAAGACTTCCCGTAAGTAACTCATAAAAGATAATACCCATAGAATAAATATCACTTTTAATCGTAGACCCTTTACCACTCGCTTGTTCTGGAGGTAAATAATGAACAGATCCCATAACAGAATTAGTCTGTGTTAATTGTGTAGCATTTAATGCCATCGCAATACCAAAATCTGTAATCTTAATTTGTCCATCATCTTTAATCATAATGTTTTGTGGCTTCAAGTCACGATGAATAATATAAGAGTCATGGGCATGTGCCATACCATCTGTAAGTTGTAACATAATATCGATAGCTTCTGATAATGTAAGACTACCACGTTTCTTAAGCAATTGTTTCAACGTCTTACCTTCTACATACTCCATAACAATATAATAGATACCGTCATCTTCTCCTACATCATACATCTCTACAATATTTGGATGTGCAAGACTAGATGCCGATAATGCTTCACGTTGGAAACGTCTAACAAACTTTTCATCACTAGACAAATCCCCACGTAATATTTTAATTGCTACATTTCGATCTAGTATTGTATCATAGCCAAGATAAACATTGGCCATACCACCTTCACCAATAGAACGAATAATCTCATAACGATCATTTATCTTTTGCCCCTTTGTAATCATTACTCGTCACCTTCTTTATCACGAATTAAATAAGCAACTGATATATTATCAGTACCACCACGATTATTAGCTTTTTGTATTAACTTAATTACTTTATCTTCAACATCACTATCACTAAGTAATACTTTTTCAATTTGATCTTTATCTAACATATTCGTAAGACCATCACTAGATAAAAGAATCTCAGTAATATCCATATCACAATCAAAAATATCAACTTCAACATTAGTAGCGGCACCAAGAGCCTTCATTAATACATTCTTTTTAGGATGTACACTAGCTTCTTCTTTCGTAAGTTCACCAGCACTAACAAGTAAATTTACCAATGTATGATCATAAGTCACTTTATGAAGTTTCTCATCTTTCATAACAAATCCACTAGAATCCCCAACATTACCAAATAATAAGTAATCTTTCGTAAGTATCGCAAGTACCAACGTAGTTCCCATACCTTTACTCTCTGGATGCGTCTTTTCATGTTGAAAAATAAGTGTATTAATTTCACTAAAAGCATCTCTAATCCAATTAACAGCATCGACCTTACTCATATTTAAAAATGTATCTTTAAAATATTTGCCCAAATAACTAATAGCGATAGAACTCGCTACTTCTCCTGCAGAGTGTCCACCCATACCATCCGCAATAGCCATCAAATAATCATCATTCTGATTCTTAACGATAATGACACTATCTTCGTTATGACTACGAACTTTACCTGCATCTGTTAAATAAAAAGATCTCATAACTCCTCCTTCTTACTTCTAAGTTGTCCACAAGCAGCACTAATCTTGCTACCAAACTCCCTCCGGATTGTTACATTAATTCTATTCTTTTTAAGTATATCATAAAACTTCAT
>CAJLUG010000112.1 GCA_905209745.1 uncultured Mycoplasma sp. | reverse complement strand
ATTTGGTAGTAATATAATAAAGGAAGAGAAAACTACTACCATGAGTTTTGATGGCCAAGATTTGGCAGTAGGTGAACTCGGTTATGGTATAACCCAAGTATCTAGAGTTTATGTAGATGGTATAGTTATAGTAGAAGTACCCATACAGGGTTGGAGAGTATTAAAATCTCCACAAATACAAAATTTGGAAACTTCTTCTAAATCAGATATGATACAATCTATATATGATTCAGTAAAAGCAAGTGCAACTATAATAGGGGACCCAAATTTATGTGAAGGTTTGAATGTTAATATTAGAGGTGTAGGGCCATTATCTGGTAAATATTATATAACCAGTGTAACCCATAGTATTAACAGTTCGGGTTATAGTTGTGATGTGACTTTCCAAGAAAATGATATACAAATATCCCAAAGTGTAATTAAAGTAGAAGCAGATTTAAAGAAGGCCTATATAGATTTTCAAAAGTGGGTAGAAAAAGAATATCCCACCTTTGATTTTGGTATAATAAAAGATGGTATACCATCATATTATAAAATCACAACAGAAAATGCAGTAGAGGCATTAGATGAAGGTCAATCTGCTTTTTACCAGGTAAAAGATGGGGTAATATACTCAACATATACAGATGAATCATATTCATCTATACCCACTATTCAAAGTACCCAAGATTTTAATACCCAATTATGAATATAACTGATGTAATACAGAAATTTGGTGTAGAGCATTTAGGTAGATATTATTCTATATACCGTGGCATGGTTATAGATGACCAAGACCCATTACATTTATCTAGACTTAAAGTTTATATACCCACTATTCAAAGGGGACTAGAAATATGGGCTTTACCAAAAGGTATATATGGTTCACTAGGCTCAGGTATTAGAGGTTTTATACCGAAAGTTGGTGAGGTAGTATATATAACTTTTGAAATGGGTGACCCCTTAAAACCATATTGGGAATATCATAGTTGGGCACAAGGGGAAGTACCTAAGGATTTTGAGGATAATGATACTATGGGTATAGTTACTTTAAATGGTACTAAAATATTGTTGTCGGAAAAAAGTGGTACCTTAACTATACAAGTCCAAAATAATATTAATATAAAGGTAATAAATCAGGACGGTGGTAAAATTACCTTTAATGATGGTGAAGTGGGCTTACCAGAATCTACTAAAATTGTAGAGAGATTAAACCTTATAGAAAAGGCTATAACTTCTCTACAAAATACTATAATGCCTGTAAAACCAAATGCAGCAGCCCCAATATCAGATGGTACTAGTATATTAACAGCTTTACTTACTTGGCAACCTAATTTAAAAGAAACTAAATCTAATGATATAGAAAGTAAAGAAATATTCCAAAAAAATTAAGCTATGAATCTCCAACAACTCAACACAATTGGTTCTGGTGCTTATTTCCCAATAATTTTATCAGATGTAAAAACTAAGATTTTGATAAACGGTAAGTGGGAAGAAGTAACTACTAAAAGCTGGAAAATATTAGAGGGTGATATTAATTTAGTAAAGCAAAACCTTGTAGCTTTAATAAATTATCAATTAGGGTTTAGGTTTAGGCAAGAGAATTTTGGTACTAGATTATGGGAATGTCTAGAAGAGCCAAATACCACAGTAATAGAAACCTTAGTAAAAGAATTTTTATCTACTAGTATAGCTAATTGGGAGCCCAGAATAAGGGCTTTAAATGTTGAGGTTAATAGAAGTGGGGAAAAGTTATATATAAAACTTTATTATGCCATTAGAGGGGATAAAAATATAAATGAACTAGATTTCGAATATAATCAACCTAACGATATTTCATATGTCTACTAATAACCCATGGTTAACACCATATCAAAGAAGCTTTGATAGTATTAAGGCAAAGTTAAAAACTAGTTTAAATAAAAATGTCCCTGAGATAACTGATTTTAGTGAGGGCAATATTTTTATTATTATTATATCTATATTTTCGGCTATAGCAGAAGTTTTGCATTATTATATTGATAATATGGCTAGAGAAACTTTTTTCTATACTGCTAGAAGATATAGCTCATTATATAAGCATGCTAAACTGGTAGATTACCATATAAAAGCAGCAAGCCCAGCTTCTACAGATATTTATATTAATACCTTAGATGGGTCACCTATAAGTGGTTTTGAAAATGGCGGAGTAAAATGGTCGGCTTCAGATAATATAACCTTTACCGATTCAAGTCAAAATAATTGGATATTAGCCAGGGATGTTTTTTGGGAAAATGGTACATATACATTAATATTACCATTAGTACAAAAAGAAAAAGCTAATGGTGGTAATTGGGTAACTGTTGGACAACTCACTGACCCAAACCAGAATATTTATATAGGTGATATAGATAGCAATCAGAAATATGTGGAAGGTTCTATGGTATTAGAAATACAATATAATAACCAAAATGAACCTTGGACTTTGGTAGATACTTTTGCTTATTCAGGACCCAATGATAAGGTATATAAAGTAGAACTAGATAGTCAGTTAAGACCCTATATAGTATTTGGTGATGGTAAATATGGTAAAAAACCGAATTTAAATGGCACTCTTAGAGCTAAATATTGGATAACAATAGGTAGTGATGGCAATGTACCAGAAAATAGTTTTACTACTTTACCTGAACAGATAACTAGTAAAGTACCCAATGCACAAATATCATTTGCAAAAGCTGCTGGTGGTGGCACTGATTATGAAGATTTTGATATGATTAAAAATCATTTACCATTATCAGTAAAATCATTAGGTGTAGCAGTAACAAAGGATGATTATGAATCAGTTATTAGAAATGTACCTGGTGTAGATAAGGCTTATGTAAATTATATTTGTGGTAAACTTATAGAGGCATATATAACCCCTTATGGAAATTCCGAAGCAAGTTCTGATTTAATTGGTAATGTTACATTAGCTATAAATGAGGCAAAAGTAATTTCTGTAGATGTAGAAGTAAAATCTACAAAAGAGGCCACTATATTTATTGATGCTGAGGTTTGGGGCAACAAATCTTATAAATATAATGATATATATAATTCTATTAACCAGGTTTTAATAGATACATATAGTAGGGCTAATGCCTATCCCAATAAACCAATACGATTGTCAGATATATACTCTCTCATAGATAATCTATCAGTAGTTGATTATTTAAAAATCAATTCTCTGGTAGTAATATCTAAGCCAGTTAGTGAGGGTGATAATGGTGATATTATCACCATACCTTATATAAAAATATTATCAGTATCTGCAAACACTGATAAAGAGTATCTTAATTACACCATAAAAATAACTGATGTTGTAGGCATAGCTACAGTTTATAGTGTTACAAATACTGATACTGGTGATTTAGTATCTATAGATACTGGTGGTAATACTATAGAGTTTGGAAAAGTATATACGTTTACTGATAAATCTAGTATCTATGGACTAGAAGTTAAATTTGAGATGTCAGTACAGAGATTAAATGAAAATATTAAATCAGGTTCTGCAACAATTAGCTTCAGTCAAAATGTTAATAAACTTGTAGAAGTATTACCTCAAAATTATAATTTACCAGTATTTAAATCTTCTTCTATAACCTTAAATATCCATGAGCAGGTTTAAAAACTTCAAGCAATATGTATTCAGAAACCTGTTCCCATATTATTACAGGGATTATGATACTTATAAAGACCAGGAAGGTAAAGGTATTCTAGAGAGGTTCATAGAAATTTGTTCAGA
>CAJLUG010000111.1 GCA_905209745.1 uncultured Mycoplasma sp. | reverse complement strand
CAGAAGTTACAGAAACACCAGCCGTTGCTCCAGTTGAGCCCGCACCAGCAGTAATGGAACAACCAGCTCCAGTAGAATCATTAACACCACAAGAACCAGTAGTGGCACCAACCGTGGAACCATTCCCACAAACAACAAATAACGCTGTGTTCGAATCAGCACCAAGTGTTCCAATAACACCAATTGCTCCAGTAGAACCAGTAGTACAAAATACAGTAGAGCCTACTCCAGTAATAACAGAGGCTCCAGCAATTACTCCAGTTGTTGAACAACCAACACCTACAGTAATGCCTGAAGCACCTACTCCTGTAGTAGAACCTACACCAGTAGTTACACAAACTCCAGTAGTTGAGCAACCAGCACAAGCTACACCAAATCCTGTAATCTATGGAGGAGCAAATCCAATTGTTTCAGATTTAAATATCAATGAACCTGCACAACATCAAATTTATGGAGGAGCAAATCCATTAGAAAATACCCAATCTATTCCAATAGCTAATCTTACAGGACAACAACAAAATGTGGTACAAACACCAACTGCTGAACCAACAATGGTAACCCCACAAATTACACCTATAGAACAACCAAATAATATGGGTCAATAAAAAGCGTTAAGCTTTTTTTCTTTATAACCATGAAAAAAAAGATACTGACAATACTCTATAGTATCATTATTGGAATAGCCTGTATTATATTTATATTTTCTATCAATCGTAATGATTTAGGAATTATTGAATTTAATAACACTGCACTAGTAGAAGTAAAAAATACACTATTAGAACCCCAAATATCAAAAGGTTCACTAGTCTTAGTAAATACACAAGAAAAAGAAGTAGAAAAAAAAGATATTATCGCATACATCACATTAGATGGTACCATACCAAGTATTAACACCAATGAAATAGTAGCGATTACCGAAGACGTAAATAATGAAAAAATCTATTCTTTGACCAGAAAAGATGGCACAATAGAAAATATAG
The DNA here is from genome assembly GCA_905209745.1 of uncultured Mycoplasma sp. Lineage (GTDB taxonomy): Bacteria > Bacillota_I > Bacilli_A > RF39 > UBA660 > Faecimonas. Next base: position 2,810 of record CAJLUG010000111.1, on the reverse strand, counting down.
ATAATAGTTGTATTATTGGTACTTATAAGACAAAAATTCCATTCATAGGATCCATAATTTATTTCCTATTAACTACCAAAGGATTCTTACTAGTAACAGTACTACCAGCAGTAATACTTTTAATCATTACTTTTATTGATTTTATAAAAATCGCAAAAGACAAGAAATAAGCAAAATACTTCTTGTCTTTTTTAAGACTTTAAACCAAAACTATTCCTTTTCGAACGTCCTTTTATCTGTTATAATGAAATTAGGTGGTGATGAGCGTGAAGAAAGTTGCAATTTTATCTTTACATTTAGGTTATGGTGGTATTGAAAAATCAGTCGCAGCACTCGCCAACATCTTATGTGAAAAATACGAAGTAGAAATTGCCTGTACGTATAAACTGTATGATGTACCAGCATTTAAAATAGATGATAGAGTAAAAATAACCTACTTAGTAGAAAACTATACCCCAAATAAAAAAGAATTTAAAGAAAAATTACATGATAAAAAATTAGTATCTACTTTTTTTGAAGGACTAAAATCTCTTAAAATATTATATTTAAGAAGAAATACGATGGTAAACTTCATAAAAAATACCGATGCCGATTATATTATTTCTACAAAAGATATCTTTAATCGTTGGTTAGGAGATTATGCGAAAGAAAACGTAGTAAAAATAGGTTGGGAGCATAACCATCACCATAATAATAAAAGATATGCTCTAAATGTAATTAATTCTGCGAAAAACTTAAATTATTTAGTTTTAGTATCGAAAGACCTAACAAAGTTTTATAAAAAAGAATTAAGAAGAACCAATTGTAAATGTGTCTATATCCCAAATGTTCTAGATTCCATTCCTAAAGTAAAAGCACCATTAAAAGAAAAAAGACTAATCTCAGTAGGAAGACTATCTCCAGAAAAAGCTCCTCTAGATTTAGTTCGAATCTTTAATTTATTATCGAGAAAACATAAAGATTGGCACTTAGATATTATAGGAGACGGAACCGAAAGAGAAAAAATAGAAAGTTATATTAAAAAACATAAATTAGAAGAAGAAATTACTCTTCATGGATTTCAAAATAAAGAATATATTGATAAATTATTACACAAGTCATCACTATATGTAATGACATCTCATACAGAATCATTTGGTATTGTTCTATTAGAAGCAATGTCTCATGGAATTCCATGTATCGCATACTCTTCGGCAGAAGGGGCAAGAGAAATCATCAGTAGTGGAAAAAATGGTTATTTAATAAAAAATAGAAACTACAAAGCGATGATTAAGAAGATAGAAGACTTAATGAGAAAAGAAGATATCAGAAAAGAAATTGGTACAAATGCTAGAAAAAGTATAAAACCATATACCAAAGAAGTAGTACAAGAAGACTGGTATCAGTTATTAGAAAAGAAGGTTAAATAATGAAAAGAAATGTATTGTTTATTGCATCTACTGGTGGACATTTACATGAGTTAATGCAATTAAGTCCCATGTTTAAAAAATATGACTATCATATTATTACAGAAAAAACAAAGTCTAATTTAAAATTAAAAGATACCTACCAGGATAAAATATCCTATTTAGTATATGGTACCAAAGACCATAAAGCATCTTATCCTTTTAAACTTTTATATAACTGCTTTAAAAGTCTATACTTTTATATAAAATATCATCCAGACTATATCATCACAACAGGTACGCATACTGCTGGACCCATATGTTGTCTAGGTAAAATATTTGGCAGTAAAGTAATCTATATTGAAACATTTGCCAATATTCATACCAAAACAATTACTGGTAAATTACTTTATAAAGTAGCAGATCACTTTATCGTTCAATGGCCTTCTATGAAAAAACTATATCCAAAATCTATAGATGGGGGATGGATTTATTAATGATTTTAGTAACATTAGGTACCCAAGATAAAAGCTTTGAAAGATTATTAAAAGCCATTGATAAACAAATAGAAAAGGGTAATATTAAAGATAAAGTAATTGTTCAAGCAGGCTATACAAAGTATGAATCTAAGAATATGGAAATATTTGATTTAATAGGTCCTAAAGAATTTGATGAACTAGTAGATAAATGTGATATTTTAATTACTCATGGTGGAGTAGGATCAATTATCTCAGGTCTAAAAAAAGGAAAGAAAATTATCGCTGCTCCAAGACTAGAAAAGTATAAAGAACACACCAATGACCATCAAAAAGAAATTGTAAAAGAATTCGCAAAAGATGGTTACTTACTAGAATTAAGAGACTTTAATCAACTAGATCAAACATTAAAAAAAGCGAAGACATTTAAACCTAAAAAATTTAAGTCCAATACAAACAACATGATAACTCTAATAGAAGACTTAATCGAAAAAGATAATAACATTTCTTGGTATAACAAAGTAAAAGAAATCGTATGGTACATTTTCTTCGGAGTACTAACAACCCTAGTAAACATCATCAGTTTCTATTTACTAGATAAAACAGGTATGAATGTTTACCTAAATAATTTTATCGCTTGGTTCTTATCTGTATTATTTGCCTTCTTTACCAATAAGATATTTGTATTTGCCTCTAAATCTATGGATAAAAAAGTAATCATCAAAGAAATAATATCATTCTTCTTCTTTAGAATACTATCTTTAGGTATCGATATGGCAGGTATGTATATTTGTATTAGTATCATAAATCTAGGTAAGATGTTATCCAAAGTATTAATGAATATTATTGTCATTATCGCAAATTACATCTTCAGTAAAATTTTCGTATTTAAAAAGCAGTAAAAACTGCTTTTTTTGTGTCTGAAAAACGACAAATTTCTATTTATTTT
>CAJLUG010000110.1 GCA_905209745.1 uncultured Mycoplasma sp. | reverse complement strand
ATATTCGGTAATTTACCCAGTTCAACTCATATAATGTATATCACTGGGTTACCAAGAGAAGAAATGATAAATCCTAAGTTTAGGTTTAAACAGGTAGATTTTGTATCATACTGGGAGGATAATCAGGTAGGGTATTTAACACAGATAATTAAAAAGTAAAATAACCATGAACACAAATGAGTATATTATGAAGTATGGTTTAAATACTTCAAAGAGTAATAAATTTAACCGAGAAGAGTTTATTAAGGATTTAAGTAATGAATTTCTAGAACGGTTTAATAATACTAAAGTAGCCAGAGAAAAAATGGGGTTAGAATTTGACTTTAAAATATTTCTTGAATTGGTGAAGGATATGTATGTAAAATTTAATTCCATATCCAATAAAAAATATGGGCCCCCTTTAACCCAAAAATTATTCTCGGCTTTTTATGCAATAACGGTAATCCCAACCCGAGAAAAATTTTTCCCAAAGGAACACATGGAAATTACAAACCGAAGAAATAACCTATAAAATAAAATTAACCCAGGGTAAAATAAAATTAACCCAGGGTAAATAGCCATTTTTAACCTAAAAAGTAATAATACCATATAGTGCGAGACTCTTTACCCTGGGTACCTAAAAATAATTTACCTATGATACTTAACAAAGTTTTAGAAGAAATTAAGGCCATAGAAAATTTTAAATCAGTAAGTTACATTGATATAAGGTTATCAAAAAATTATATTGAATTAGCCATATATATGAATTATTCTGAAGATGAACAAGAAAAAATGATACACCTATATCACAAGGCTATCCAGGATATAAAATCCGAGATTCTAACAGAAAATGTAGAGGTTAATACATTTAACAATAAAATCCTAGTTAACATCAAGGCTAATGGCCTATAAACATAATTCTTATGAGATTCACCGGAAAAAGGATACCTAGACCTTATGGGACTACTCAAGCAATGGTATCTTATCATTTAAATAATGACCCTGAAATTTTAAGTACTATACAAAACCTTATAATCCAACAGTGGATTATAAATAATGGTAAAATATTTGGTAACCATTATTCAGTTCAGGAATTAAGTATGTTTCTTAAATGTAATCCAGAAAAGATAAGGAAACACATGATGGAACAATTGGTTAATACCAAAATATGGGATAAAGACCACCAACAAGAAATTGTAGAATCCCTAATGGGCCAGCAAATTACTTGGGCTCTAGAAGACCGTATGGATATATCTAATCAGTTAAATATACTAAGAGAATCACAAAAAGGTAGATACACACCATTTGTTACAACTGAAGTAAATAAAGTTTTAGGGTTAAAATTATCTACTTCAAATAATTTTCAGGCTATAATAAGAGCCCTAAGCAATAACAATGGTAGTATAAACATATTCAATCAGCAAAATAACCAAACCAATATCCAAAGTGGTATATCAGTAGAAGAGGCAATAACCATAGTACAAAATGAAAATTCTAAATTACTATCAGAAAGTAAAGAAGCTAAATATATCGAATCACATTATCCAATAAATGAATTACCAGAAGTGGTAGCTACAAAGCAGGTAGGTATAAATACCGATAAAGAAGGTGTTACTTTAAATAGGGCAGATATAAATAAAGCCATAGATACCTATGTAAAAGAAATAGATATAGAGGACCATCATGATACTAGGAGAGAAAATGAATTAGAAATAGACCCAGAATCAGATGACCCAGAAGTTTCATATTACTAATCCTTAGGCCCTTAACTGGGCCTAAGTTATTTATTATAAATAAATTGCATTATATATTTATATGTATTATATTTGCATTGATAAAAATATTATTCACTTTTAAAATTTAATCTTATGAAAAATGAAAATGAAAAAAACCCTATTATTATTTGACAAGTTAACCAATTCCCTCAATCAGACAGATTACCAAGTTGCCTTTAACAAGTTGGAGAACCTAAGAGGTAATACCTATAATGGTAGAGAATTTGATGAATACATAGTAATCTTGGTAAACTATAGAGTTATCTGGGATATTATAGGTGAGGATAATATTATTGCTTATGGTGATAAATGGATACTTGCTGATTTAGGGGAATATGAAAGAAAGAATAAATTATCTGATTTAGTACTTACCCTAGATTTAATGGGTTTATGGCCATTAACTATATCAAAGGAAATACGTTCAGATGGCCATTTTTACATGCACCAATTTGGTAGAGCACACAGGTTGAAATCAAATGTTTTAAAAGTTCTAAAAGGAGTTATAAACCAAGATGATTGATTACAATGGTAATGCCATTTTAGCTGATTACATAGGGAACTCAATCCCAGAATCAGCTAAAATGGTTGAAATAGAAGGTATTAACCTATCAAAGTATAAACTTTATCCAATAACCAATATATTCCATATCCATATAGGAATGTTATATATATTTGAAAATGAGATAAGTATAATACTGTCAAAGGAGATAGATTTAAAGAACAATCTAGTAATATTGACCTTATTTTACACTGGGAAATCTATAGAAAATAGAATCTACACTCTAGAAATAAAACCTAATTACAATATTAACAACATTTATTCAATAGTAAAGGTATGAAAACATTAGAACAACAAGCAGTTTCAATTCTCAAAGAGTATTTAAAAAACAATATCCCCTTTTATTTCTATAAAGAAGGTGTTTGTGAAATACCAGATAAAATAACAGATATAGGCACTAAATACAGTTATGAAACCAAGAGTAATAACCCAGTACTTGTATTTGGGAATATAAAAAAATACACTATGCCATTAGTTCAATGCTATAACCATCTAAAAGTAAAAGATTACTTGGGTACCTATGTACCAATTATAACAGTAGATAAAGATAATATAATACCTAATATAGAACATGTTTGTTCTAACATTTATAAAGTAAATATCTACAATGAAAAGTACATACACCCTGGGTGCTTCCTTTTTAGAAAATGGTTTATTCCAGTAATAGGTATAAATGAAAATGGTATAATACTAGATGATGGTCAATGTAGGTCTATAGAACAGTTAAAAGAACTATTTCCTGACTTTCAAATATATACATATTTCCAACTTTAAAAATAATCCATTATGTACGGTTCTCATGATTCATTAACTGGTTATCCAGTAAGAAAATGGTGGATGAAATTGTTCCAGCCATTTTCTAAAACACAAAGTCTAAGTATAGGAAGCCAAATTAAACTAGGTGTGGAATTCTTTGATATCAGAGTAAGGTTTAATAAAGAAGGTACCATAATTGGTTGTCACGGTTTAGTTGAATACAAAGTATTCATAAGTGATATAATCAAGACATTAGAAAATGAGCATATACCATATAGAGTAGTTTTAGAAAATAAACTTGGAGGTAGAAAATGTAAAAAAGAAGACTTAACCCTATTAAAAGGTATATTCTTATCAGATATGAATACATATTGTTATTACGTATCCGATAAGAAGAATTGGAATACTGAATATAATCCATACTACAAAGGCATTAAACCAAATGGTGAATACAATTGTACTGGAGTTATTATTCCAGCTTGGACCCATAAATGGAAGTTAAGGGTGCCATTCTCTAAGTTGTATACAAAAAACAACTGGTCACAAAAGGTATATTGGTATGACTTCGTACAAAAGTTATAATAACCCATTCTAGAAATCTTAAACACATATAATAGTGTTAATTAAAAAGCAAGGTAAACGCTCTGGAATCCTCTTAAACCACAGCCAACCCTTGCTTTTTTTATAAAATAGTAGTAATAATATTTTTCTATATAATATATATGTATTATATTTGCATTGATAAAAATATTATTCACTTTTAAAATTTAATCT
>CAJLUG010000109.1 GCA_905209745.1 uncultured Mycoplasma sp. | reverse complement strand
CAAGAGTAAAAAGTGATGATGGAAAAAGTTATCTAGACTGTCCAAGAGTAGTAACAGATCTAGTCTATGATAAAGCCAAAGAATGGTATGGAGACCCACTACCATATTCTATAGAAGAACGTATTTCAACAGAATTATATGGAGATGTTGTCTTTAAAACCATTAAAGAAAAATTACAAAAAGAAAACCTACCTGAAGAAGAATATAAAAAACAAGTACATAAAACACTTCATGATGAAATCATTAAAGGAGTAGATAATGTTAAGTCTATTGTAAAAAAACATATCCAAGAAGAAACCGAAGAAGACTTATCAGAAGAAGAATTAAATAAAAAACTAGATAAATCTCTAGGTGGAGTAATCGGTGGAGGATTTGACCCTATCTACTTAATTGCTCAACGTCTAGTAAAACACTCTAATGATGAAGGTTACTTAGTAGGATCCCGTGGATCCGTAGGATCAAGTTTCGTTGCGACATTGATGGGAATTACCGAAGTAAATCCTCTTGCCGCTCATTATCGTTGTCCAGAGTGTAAACTAAGTATCTTTGAAGATGATAAACACAACCCTTTAGGAGCAACATACTCTTCAGGATTTGACTTACCAGATAAAGAATGTCCAAATTGTCATATTCCCATGATTAAAGATGGCCAAGACATGCCTTTCGCAACTTTCCTTGGTTTTAATGCCGACAAAGTACCAGATATTGATCTTAACTTCTCAGATTTAAACCAAGCAAGTGCCCATGCTTATACCAAAGTCTTATTTGGAGAAAACAATGTCTTCCGTGCAGGAACGATTGGTACTGTTGCAGATAAGACAGCCTTCGGATTTGTAAAAGGGTACTGTGAAGAAAAAGAATTAGGGGATATGAGAACCGCTGAAATAGAACGACTTGCGATGGGCTGTACCGGAGTAAAAAGAACGACCGGTCAACATCCAGGAGGAATCGTCGTTATTCCAGATTATATGGATGTCTATGACTTTACGCCATACCAATTCCCAGCAGATGATGTAACTGCCGAATGGCATACCACACACTTCGATTATCATGCCATCGACCAAGATGTCTTAAAATTAGATATTCTAGGCCACTCAGATCCAACTCAACTAAGACTAATCCAAATGCAGTCAAATACAGACATCATGAAAGTACCAATGGACGATAAAGAAACAATGAGTATTTTTACATCAACAGAAGCGCTAGGTGTTACCACTGACCAAATCATGTGTAATACCGGAACCCTGGGTATCCCAGAATTTGGTACACCTTTTACCATAAAATTAGTAGAAGATACCAAACCAAAAAGTTTTGCCGAACTAATCAAAATATCAGGACTATCTCATGGTACCGATGTATGGTTAGGAAATGCCCAAGAATTAATTCAAAATAATATCGTTCCTTTTAAAGACGTTATCGGCTGTCGTGACGATATTATGGTCAACCTAATGTATTACGGACTAGAACCAATCAAAGCCTTTAAAATCATGGAATTTGTACGTAAAGGAAAAGCTTCAAAAGACCCAGAAACATGGAAACAACATAAGAAAACGATGGAAGATGCCAATATTCCAGAATGGTTTATCAACTCTTGTGAAAAAATCAAATACATGTTCCCTAAGGCCCATGCTGCAGCATACGTAATTAGTGCTTTCCGTATTGCTTGGTATAAAGTCCACATGCCAGTATATTTCTACTCATCATGGTACTCATCTAAAGCAACAGATGTAGATATCGAAACGATGATTAAAGGATATAGTTCTATAAAAGCTAGAATCGAAGATATCCAAGTAAAAGGCTATGAAGCAACCAACAAAGAAAATGGTCAATTAGAAAGTTTAAAAGTTGCTCTAGAAGCAACTGCTAGAGGAATCAAATTCTTAAATGTCGATTTATATCATAGTGACGCTACTGTTTGGGTAGCAAAAAACGAAAAAGAAATCTATCCACCATTTAACTCTATCGATGGACTAGGGGATACTGTTGCGAAAAACATCGTCAAAGAACGTGAAAAGAAACCATTCTTAAGTATTGAAGATGTTCAAGTACGTGCCAAAGTATCCAAAAGTTTAATTGATAAAATGGTAGAAATGGAAGTATTAAAAGACTTACCAGAATCCAACCAATTATCATTATTTTAAAAACATCAATTCTCTGTTTTAAAATAGCTTCTTTAATGATATAATTGAAATAGAGAGGAGAGTTTAGATGAAAAAATATTTTGTAATCGTAAGTATGGCATTATTATTACTAGTAACAGGATGTGGCAATACCAAAGAAGAAATGATGACATGTACTAGAACCGGTAATATGAGTGGAGTAGAAATGGACTTTACTTATAACATCTATTATCAAGGTGACATCGTAAACAAAGTACAAACAACCGAAATCATAACCTCAGACGATGAAGAAACATTAAAGACTTATGAAGATGGAATCACTTCACTATACAGTAACTTTGATAATATCGATCACTATAACTACGATGTAGTAATCAAAGGAAATACTTTAACTAGTACAACAGATATTAATTACAAACAAATGGATATGGATAAACTATTAGAAATAGACTCATCAATTGGTAGCTTATTAAATAGTGATAATCAAGTACTCCTAGACAAAGTCGTAGAAACTTACGAGGCAACAGGAGCAACTTGCAAATAGAATCTACACATTTGTGTAGATTTTTTTCTAGGAGGAATACTATGAATAAATATCTAACACTTGTAAATAAGGAACATAAAATAAAAGATAATTACTTAAATAATATCAAATTAGTTCCTATCAAACTCTATGATAAAACCCCAAGTGAAGTAGAAGAAAAAACATATGAATTCTACCAACTTCTAAAACAAGAATTAAAAGAAGAACAAATTGAAGTTGCACTTGACTCAGCATATCGTAGTATCGAAACTCAACAATTACTAAAAGAAGAATTTATAAATAAATATGGTCCCGAATACACCAAAAACTATGTTGCAGAACCTAAAACAAGTGAACATCATACAGGACTAGCCCTAGACTTAACTTTAAAAATAAAGAATCACTATATAGATAATAATGATGAATTAATGCGCCAAGACAAAATATTTAAAAAAATTCATAAACTCTTACCTAAATACGGTTTTATTTTAAGATACCCCAAAGGAAAAGAATTCTTAACCGGACAACCTTACGAACCATGGCATATTCGTTACGTAGGCAAAATACCAGCCCAGATTATGGCAAAAGAAGACTTATGTCTAGAAGAATATTTAACTACCTATAGTACTGTTTTATATATCAATAAAGAAGAAAAAAAGACATCTTTTGACATCGTAAAAGAATTAAGTGAAATACTAGGAATTAAAAAAATAGGTCATACAGGAACCCTAGACCCTCTCGCAACCGGAGTACTCGTAGTAACAGTAGGAGAAGCTTGTAAAATCGCAGAACTTTTAACTGCCGAAGATAAAGAATATATTGCTGGAGTTTTGTTAGGAGTAAAAACAGACACCCTAGATATTACCGGAAATGTCATTGCTGGTAAACCAGTCGATTTAGAAAAAGATATAGAAAAAGTTGCCTCTTCTTACCAAAAGACATATCTCCAAACAGTACCTATCTATTCTGCAGTAAAAGTAAAAGGTAAAAAACTCTACGAATACGCCAGAAGTAACAAAGAAATAGAACTACCAAAAAAAGAAGTAACCATTAAAAAAATCAAAGTACTTACAACAGATAATGATACCTTCATGATAAAAGCCCTAGTCAGTAAAGGTTGCTACATCAGAAGCTTAATAAATGATATTGGAGAAAGTCTAGATACTTATGCTACGATGACAACACTAGAAAGAACCAAACAAGGAAAAGTAAA
>CAJLUG010000108.1 GCA_905209745.1 uncultured Mycoplasma sp. | reverse complement strand
AAACAGAAGAGTAATATACTCTTTTTTTCATAAAAGTAAAAAATATTAATATATTATATTATAAAAGTTGAATTTTATGATAAAATATTAATGACAGAAAAGGAAGTGGCAAAATATGTGGGCAAAAGATATTGGAATTGATTTAGGAACAGCAAATGTATTAATATATATCAAAGGTCAAGGAATTGTATTAAATGAACCAAGTATTGTTGCGATAGATACAGATACAAAAAGTGTAATTGCCGTTGGAACTGAAGCTAACGAAATGTTAGGAAGAACTCCAGGAAAAGTAAAAGCAATCAAACCAATGAAAGATGGAGTAATTGCAGACTTTGAAATTACCGAAATTATGTTAAATGCATTTATTAAAAAAATTAAAGCTAAAAAATTATTCTCTAGACCTAGAATCTTAATTTGTTGTCCAACAAATATCACTCCTGTTGAAAAAAATGCGATTAAAGAAGCAGCAGAAAGAACAGGAGCAAGAAAAGTATACATTGAAGAAGAACCAAAAGTAGCTGCGATAGGTGCTGGTATGGATATTTCTAAACCAACTGCCAATATGGTAATAGATATTGGAGGAGGAACCACCGATATCGCAATTCTTTCTTTAAATGATATCGTCTCATCTGCATCAGTTCGTATTGCTGGAAATGTATTTGATCAAGATATCATTAAATATATCAAAGAAAAATACAAATTATTAATTGGAGAAAGAACAGCCGAAGATATAAAAATAAACTTTGCAAATATTTTTGAACCAGATAAAAAAGAAAAATTAGAAGTACGAGGAAGAAATTTAATTACTGGCCTACCAGATACAATAGAAATTAATCAAACAGAAACAAAAGAAGCCTTAGAAGAAAGTTTACAAAAAATCATCAAAGCAACCACGAATGTATTAGAACAAACTCCTCCAGAATTATCAGGAGATATTGTAGAAAAAGGAATTATCCTAACTGGTGGCGGAGCAATGCTAAGAGGCTTACCAGAATTATTAGAAAAAGAATTACAAGTACCAATTCTAATTGCATCATCACCTTTAACATGTGTAGCTGAAGGTACTGGAACATTATTAGATAATATTAATTTACTAGAAGAAGACCAATAAAATTGGTTTTTTTCTTTTCTATTAAAAATAATTTTGGTATAATCATAATAGGAAGTGAACGATATGAAAGAGCAAATCTTAGATGCTAGTAAAATAGTATTAGTAACATTTTTATTTACAGCACTTATTATGCCTTTTATAAAAAGAGTTGCAATTCACGTGGGAGCAATCGATGTTCCTAGATCAGATGAAGGAAACAGACATATTCATAAAAAAGCAACTCCTATGCTTGGAGGCGTTGGAATCTTTTTAGGATTTCTATTTGGATATATGTTATTTGGTGAACAAAGTATCAGAATGAACTCTATTTTAATAGGAAGTTTCATTATTATATTAACTGGTATTATTGATGATATTGCACCAATTAGAGCTTATCAAAAAATGTTAGGCCACATTGTTGCAGCATGTATTATCGTATTTTATGGTGGTATTACACTCGATACCATTACAGCTTTTGGCTATACGTTTGACTTTGGTATATTTGCACCATGGATCACAATACTATTTATCGTTGCCTGTACCAATATTATTAATTTAATAGATGGTGCTGATGGATTAAGTGGTGGTATTTGTTCTATATTCTACCTTACAATTGGAATTATAGGATTCTATCAAGGACGTAGTGGAAGTTTAGTTATGATTTTAACTTTTATTATGTTAGGTTCAACCCTCGGATTTCTTTTACACAACTTTTATCCTGCCAAAATATTCGCAGGAGATTGTGCAACATTTATGGGTTTCATTATATCAATAATTACTTTACTAGAATTTAAAGGCCCTGCATTAACATCATTCTTTGTACCATTGATGATTTTAGGCATTCCAATACTAGATACATTATTTGCTATTATAAGGAGACTATTAAAAGGACAACCTCCCTTTAAAGCAGATAAACAACATCTACATCATCAGTTATTAGGGATGAATTTTTCACAGAGAACAACTGTGTTAATAATTTATGGAATCAACCTATTGTTTGCAGCAGCATCTATTCTTTATACAATAAAGGATCCGGTTTTAGGAAAGATAATATATATAATTATATTTGTGATAGTATTATGGTTTGTATTACATACAACAATTATTTCTGATAAAACACCAACACGAACAAAGAAGATAGAAGAAAAATTTTCAATATTCAGAAAAGAAAATCCTAAAACCAAAAAGAAGGAAAAAGGAACTGCTAGCAAATAGCAGTTTTTTCTATGTTTAAGAAATGGTAAATTTTGGAAGAGGAGTGAATAATACATATGATTAATTTTATAATATGCGAAGATGAAGTAGAGTTAATGAATGAGTATAAACTAGAAATTGATAAGTTCATGATGAATTATGATATAGACTACAAATGTTATTTATTTCAAAGTTATGATAAGAAATTTGAAAAAGCTGCCAGAGACATCATAGGTTTCAAAATATTCTTACTAGATATAAGAATTAAATCAAATGAAGGTTCTGGTATTAATGCAGCTAGATTAATTAGAGAAGAGTTTGATGATTGGGTATCTATGATAATTATGATTTCAGGTTATCAAGAATATAAATATGAAGCACTAGGTAAAAGATTAATGTTAGTCGACTTTATTAATAAAATCGATCACCCAAAAGAAAAGTTACAAGAAGCCTTACTAATTTGTATGAAGAACTATGATAACAAATATAAAAGTCTAAAATATAATTATAAAAATACTGCTTACAATATAGAGTTCAGACACATTATCAAAATTGAGAAAGAATTAGATAGTAAAAAGTGTCTCATATATACTGAATCTGGTAATTACTATATTGCTGGCACACTAAAAGATATATTGAAAAGATTAGATAAGAGATTCTTTCAATGTAATAGAGGTATTGCTATCAATATAGAAAAGGTAAAAAGATATGATTTCAAAGAAAACATAGCATATCTAAAGAACGGTGATAAGTTCACTGACATATCAAGGAGTAAGAAGAGGGAGATGTACAATCGTGTTAGAGGCGTTAGTTAATATAATTTGTCCAACTATTTTAATAGTTACAGGAATCTACATCATGAAAATATTAACAGATAGTGAAGAGAAAATAATTACTTTCAAGAATGTAATATTAATAGTAGTTGGTGTTATGATATCGTTTATTAGTTACCAAACAACATATTCAGGTTTTAATACCATTATTTCTTATATTATAAATATAGTTATTTATAAATGGATATTCAAAAAGTCAGTTATTCAGACAATTTTATTAACAAGTGTAGTAATGATTATTATTTTTCTTTCCGATATAATATGTGGAATTCCACTATTAATATTTTTTACAACAAATGAATTAAAAGATATTTGGTATTTAAGATTAATATGCAATATTATAACAAGTATAATGGGATCAGCTATTACTTTTTTACTCTATAAAAAAGGTATTAGTATAAAAGTAAGTAAGAAAATTGAAATGCTAAGTAATTATGAAACAGTTATTGCGGTTGTACTAATGATAGTTGTCTTTGTGATTATTTGCTATAATTTATTTATTAATAAAATGGTTAATACAATAATGATAAATAATTTGGCTTTAATAGGAGTGTTTTGTTATTTACTTTATATATTTGTAAAAGAAAAATATCAACATGACAATCTATTAAATGAATATGATAGTTTATTTACTCACATTCAAACATTTGAAGAATGGATTGAAAGAGAACAATTAAATAGACATGAATACAAGAATCAGCTTGCAGTACTTCGTTGCATGACGAAAGAAAAGAAAGTAAAA
>CAJLUG010000107.1 GCA_905209745.1 uncultured Mycoplasma sp. | reverse complement strand
TTAGCTCTCTATATCATATAATAATTCCTACTAAACTATTTATTCACAAAAATATTACATTTAATATATCATACTTTTTGACTCTTGCAAAGTACTAACTTTATTTTTTTATCAAAGTCTTTCCCTTTTTATGAGTCTTACCATAAATCCAAGAATAATCAGAAGAATTATCTGTAGTAGTATCAATTTTTAAATGTTCTCCAATAAAAGTAGTCATAGACTCCCTCTCTTTTGTAACATCATTACTACGATAAGAAATATCGTCATAAAACGTCTCTTGTAAAGCTTCACAAAAACGATATAAATCTTCATTACTAACCATTTTAACCAAATGATTTTCTTTTCTTTTATTAGAAGAAGTATAACGACCATACGCTATGACATTATTTTGTCTTTCTAAATATAGATGTACATCATCTTTCTCATTAAGACATAATACTACATAATTAACAAAACTATCTATATCATTATGAAATCTTTTTTTACTATAATTCATAAAAACGCCTCCCTACATTCTATGTCTTTTGAGAAATATTATACCATAAAACGAAAAAAAAGTAAGATTACTTACCTTTCTTCTCTAACTTATTTAATACTTCTTTTGTAACATCAATTGCTTTTAATCTTACTTCTTCAGCAGCATCTCTTAAAACTGGTGTTCCTTTATCAATAGCTAAATCAACAAGTTCTTGTGTTTTTTCTTTTATTTCTTCTGCTTTTTCTTTCGCAATTTCTAATACTTTCTCTTTATCTAACTCTTGAATTGTAGTTTTAATTTCTTGAACTTTTAAATCAAATTCTTGTTTTACTTCTTCGATATCAATATGTTTAATTTGTTCAACTAAATCATTCATTTTAGCTTTTAAAATAGCTCTAGTTTCACTACCCTTTCTTGGCGCAAATAAAATTCCAAGTCCTGCACCAATCGCTGCTCCAGCAACAAATTTTCCAAGTCCTGATTTTTTTTCTTTACTCATAAATATCCTCCTCTTCCTTTTTATTCTTATTAAATATTTTAGAAATTAATTCCGTAAAAAATGTCACTATTTTATCACCAATTAATGAAATACCGTATCCAGTCTTATCTAGTACTTCAAAAAAACCATTAAAAGAATTTACTTTTGCTTCTACGTTATCAATGACTCTATCTACTTTATCTAATAGTTGAATCATACGAATTCCTAAAATAATTAATACTATTAATAATATGATACCAAATACATACAATAATACAGGTAATAATACGTTTAAGAAGTCCACTTCCTCCATCCCTTTCTATTCTTTATTTTCATCTTCATACATGGAATCAATTAAATCAAATAGATTATCATCGGTAGATAAATCAGAAGTTGTCTCTCTATAAGTTTCTGATTCTTCTTTTTGACTAACTTCTTCTAGTTCTTTGGTATGATCACTTCTACGTCCTGTTGCTCTTTCTTTACTAGAATCTTTGTAATCAATATTATATTCTAACCCTAAATCTCTAAAATATTCTTCTGCATCACCTACAGTAACTTGAGAGACTTCTGGTTTAGACGAAGTATCACTTAAATCAACTAGTAAATTATCATCATCAATAACTTCTTCTTTTTCCTCTTCAATTTCATCATGCGTAGTTTTACCATCAATATCTAAAGCAATATCATCAGCTAGACTTCCAAAAGCTTTTCTACGAACATCGTCTACACTCATATGCTCTTTCGCATAACTAGTAAGACGAACTTCTCTTTTAGGTATAATTTCTTCTTTTTTATAGTTCTTATCTAAGATACCATAAATTGGCGAAATAATAGGAGATGGTCTAAACACAGGTTTAGACTCCTTCTTTTCGTAACCACCATATTCATGAATAGAAATATTACTAGTACGATCACTATGATATAAAGTAGGTTCAGGTTTCTTTTCTGGTTTTCTTTCATGATAGATAGGTCTTTCCTCAACTACTTCTTCTTTTTCTACAACTTCAACGATTTGAGGTTCTGAATAATAGTGTGTTTCCTCTTTAAAATCATCTTCTTCAATAGCCGGAAACTTAAATTCAGGCTCTCTTTCAGGTACTATTTCAAAGTCTTCATCCACAGGTTTATAATCATCCATATCATCCAAAGGATTCTCTTCCTTTTCTGGTAACACAATCTTTTTAGCAATAGGTTTATTATCAGGTTTTTTGATTGGATTCTTATATTCCTTTTTTGCTTTTTCTTGTCTAGATTTTGATTTGGCTTTTGGTTTTTCCTCAACTTCTACATACTCTTCTTCGAAAAGAGCATTTTTAATCTTATCAAAAACGCCCATCATCTCACCTCTTTAATCCATTTCATTAATTTCGAAATTATCTTCTACAGTAGAGCCCTCTCCACTTTTAACATCAGCGTCTACATAATCATCAAACTCTAACACGTCTTGATTTGTCTCCGTCTTAGATTCAAAAATATTAAATGACTCAGACTTATAACTTAAAACATTATCTCCAATAAGACTTTCTAAGACTTCACGATGGAAAGATACAGACTGTAAAATATAACACATATTATTAACTGCATCTACCAAATCGACAGAAGATACATACGCTTCAATCTTAGCATAATTAAATACAAACTCTACAAAGTATAAATCATCTTCTTTATTAATTTCTAAATATCCTGTCTTCTTATTATAATTTAACTTTTCAGAATAATAAGCATCCTTATCTTTTTTATATGTATTTTTTGTCTTATGTAGATAACTAATAACATCTACATATAAATAATACTCATTAAAATTTTGATCCTGTAACAAAGCATTATACTCATTTTTATCAACAAAACTCATACCAAAAGGAACATAATACTCATATCCATCAAAATTAACATTAGTAAGCTTACTATCTTCTGATAAAATCAAATCCACATTATGTGAAATATCTGTTGTACTAAGTGTATGAACACTACATCCAGATATCAATAAAAGCATAATAGAGAGTAAAATTATCTTCTTTTTCATATTTCACCTACTCTTAATACATTATATCAAATTTTTATTAAATGTAAAAATTTTTTCTACTTATTTACTTTATTAGACACTTTACAAGCCTCTACACTATAAATAGGTAACCCTTCTTTAGAAAACTTATCTTCATACTCTGTAGTAATAAAGTCATCCGGAATATCACGGTGTAAATCAAATGTTAAATTACGTAAAACGTATCCATGTTCACTAAAACTCATTAAAGAGTAACAAAACAAATCACTATTATCTGTTCTCATCAAAATCTTAGGAGAAGAAGAAAAGATAGCGTCATACTTATCTAAGAATACTTTACTAGAAAGTCTACGTGAATGATGACGAACTTTAGGCCAAGGATCTGAAAAGTTCAAATAAATTTGTGTTACTTCATGAGAAAAAATAGAGTCTATCTCTAAAGCATCCATACGAACAATAACCAAATTAGATAAACTAGGATCGATATTTGGTAAACATTTCGCAACCACACTATCATATTTTTCAATTCCTATAAAGTTAATATTTGGATATCTTTTTGCATTTTCTCGAATGAATTTACCTTTTCCCATTCCAATTTCAATATAGATAGGATGATCATTTTTAAAGTATTCATGCCACTTTCCTCGATACTCCTTAGGATTTTTCACAAGAAAACTAGATGAATTTAAAATTTCTTCTTTATTTTTTACATTTCTAAGTCTCATAACATCACATCCATCATATATTATAACAGAAATAACAGAATGTGCATATAATAAAAAGACAAGAAAGGAGCTTAAAAACAACATGTATCAAATGCCATTTTCATATATGGAAAATCCTCCTTTTCCACAACAACCACAACAATCTCCATGGATGAAAACAGATCTCCAACAAGAACTTGAAAGACTAAATAGAGAAATAAAAGAGTTAAAAAAAAGAGTTG
>CAJLUG010000106.1 GCA_905209745.1 uncultured Mycoplasma sp. | reverse complement strand
ATTAGTTTGAAGAATATCAGGAATATCAATAACTTTTCCATCACTATCTAATATATTAACAAAATCTTTATATTTGCCAATATTAGAAGTTAATTGTTTTCTAGGAGCTTCAAGAAGTTTAGTAGATTTAACTCCAAGAGCTTTTCTGCCATTATTGATAGATAAATTATAACGAATATTAGGAGAAATAGAATAATAACTTAAAGCATCTCTACCTTTAGTAATAGCTTTTTGACTTGTTCTAGAAATATTTTTATCTAAAGCCATAGCAACTTTAGTAGCTTTATCGACACCTCTTAAAACTCCAGCGCCACCTAACAATATATCAAATTCAGGATTAACTTGTTCAAGAGGAGTCATATTAACTTCTTTTCTAGCAGGAACTTTTTCTAAAGTATTATTTGCTATTCTATAAGTTTCTGGATAATAAATAAAATCTCCTTGTTTAATACCACTATTTCTAGGAGATTCCATTATAGGAGTTACTCTAGTATTATCACTTTTAGCTACATATTTTTCTTTACCATATTTAGCTTTAGTACCATCATCGTTAATCCCATTTCTATCTTTAAAATCTTCTTGAGCTTTAAATACTTTATTAGGATTAGCTCCACCCATAACTAATTGAGCAGGACTAGCACCATTAAGAATAGGTTGTGCAGAATAAACTTTAAGTTCATTTCCATTAGTTTCAACTACTTCACCACCTTCTACTTCAATACCAGTTTTATCACTAGGACCAATATCAATACCACCTTGACTATGTTTTCTTCCATTCATATAAAAGAAATTATTACCAAGAGGTTGAGCAATACCACCAGCAACTACATTTGGTATTTTACCCCCAACAGCATATTGTTTTTGAGGAAGATTTCTTCCATTACTTCTAGGAGTTTGAATAATATTAAATGGAAATGTTGGTCCAAGTTCATCATCACTAGGAAAAGATTCTTTATTAAAATCTTTAACATAATTAATAAGTCTACCAGCAGTATTATTCATTAATTTTTCTCTATTATCTTTAGACACCAAATTGTTTACACCATTATAGAGAAATTCATTACCAAGTCTTATTAAACCAGTAGATTTAGCAACTTTATCATAAGCTCCACCAAGTGGAGGAATACCATTTTGAATAAATCTTTCATTACGAGTAACATTACCTCTAAATGTACTAGGTAAATTACTTATATGAATAACTTTATCTTTTCTAGGCATTTTATATAATATAATGAGAAATTGTAATTTGATTGATTTTAAGGCTCTCTGCTGAACGATAGCCTATCAGTCGATTAATAGTTCATACCTATATATAATAATTCAACAGAGAGCAAAAGACTAGCGTCTATGACCGCCACAGCGATATACATTTAGCCTATCTCGATATACTGATTGAGGCATAACAGGTTGTTGAACAGTACCATTAGTAATCCATTCAGGACGTTCAAGACCAGTTTTAGGAGCACTATAACTAGCTTGGTCAGCTTGTTTAACTTGAATTGGTTGTTGTCCTTTACTTCCAAACATACCACCAATTAAACTTCCAGCAGCACCAATAGCAGCACCAATCCATGCTTTTCTACGTCCACCACATTTATATTTATTAATAAAACTAGAACGTTGATACATAGTCATTGGATTAGTCATTTTATCAGAAGTAATATTAAGTTGCTGTTGACCAGCTTGAAGTTGTTTACGTTGTTCAGCTTCTTGAGCAATACGTTTATTTTCATTAATTTGTTGATTAGCAGAAATACCTTGACCTATTGCAGTACCTAATTCACCAAGTCCTTGAACTCCTGTAATAGAACTAGCAAGATTACCTAAACCGGGAAGAGCATCAGCAAATTCAGTACCGAAACCAGCTTTACGTCGAACTCTACCGCCACATTTAAGAGTAAGTTTATCATTATATTGACCAACATAATCTTGATTGGCATAAGCACTAGTTAAAGCTTGAGCATTTTGTAAAGCATCTTTATGGTCTTGTGCAGCTTGAGCTTCAGCTTGGGCTTTTTCTTGAGCTTTCTTTTGTTTATTACCTTTAATTATACCACCAGCAATACTAGCAGCTGCACCAATAATAGCACCAATAAAAGCTTTTTGTCTTTGTCTATCTCTATACTGTATCATAATTTTCTAAATTGAGTTTGAGCACATTCAAGACTTTCAAATTCAATGCGCTTATTATCTGAATTATTAAATATGAAACGAATTACAAAATAATTACCATATACTCTACGAAGTTTATCACTTACTGTATTAGGATGTTCTTTAATAGCATTACGGAAATAATTAAAGTTATATTGAGTAAGTTCATACCACGGTTTTTTATACTTATTAAATTCATTAAGTTTATCAATATTAATATCTATATCATCAGTATCATTATCTTCATTAAATATACGAAGTATATCACCAGCATAAGGATGTTCTCTTAAATCAACAGGATTATTAATATTATCACTATAAATAGGAATATATATCTTACGTACTTTATATTTAATAAATTCAAGAAATTTAATAAGTTCATAAGATTCATTAACTATAATATCAATATAACTATTATGAACTAATATAGGTTCATCGCCAACTTCTTGTTTAGATACTAAATATAGACTTCTACTATCATCGCCCATGTGAGTATTAAATCTACCATAATTATATTCATGAGTAAATACATGAAGAGGACAATTAAGTCTATCATCATTATGTTCAGTTTGAAAATAACATTTAGTTTTAGTAGACCAAGCATTATTAAAATAATAATCATGTAAACTAATAAAACTACCTATTTTATAATTAAAACTAATAACTTCATTATGTGATTCTATAATAGATTCTTTAGTATTAGGATTAATATTATCATAAGTATAATCAAATTTAATTAGAATACGATTATTAAATTTATCATGAGCAAATCTAACTTTATTAGGATGATATTTATCTAGCCATAATTTAATATCTTCATCCATTATTTTAAGTTGACCATCATCAAATTGATAAAGTTTATGAAAATCATCATTATAAAAAATATAACCAAATTCTCCAACTATATATGCTAAATCATCTTGTAGTCCACCATAACCTTTATCACTAGTAAAAACTTCTTTATAATCAACTTCAAAAGCATCAGGTTGATATAATTGAACATTTTCATCTCTAGTTTTAAGTGCAGCACTTATATCAAACATAAACATACTATGTTGAGTATGAACTAAAAGATAATATCCAATTCCAACTAAATTAGTTATACTTCCTTTATTTTCAGTAATATTTTTATAACCTTCAATAGGAAATATTCGCCAAGCGTTAACTTCACTTTCATCTTGAATAACATTATTACGTCTTATAGTTTTATCAAAACGAGTAATATTAATAATATCATTACGATATTGAGTTAACAATTTAGGAATATATTGGTCAACATTTCCAATAGGGTCTTTAAATAAATCAACACTATTTTTAGGTTCTACAAATGTACCAAAAGCAACACTTTTCTTGTCAGTATCTTCTTTAATACTAAAAGCTATCTTACTAGGTTCATTATTAAAACATTTACTTTCAAAGAACTTATCATTATAAAGAGGGAATTGAATATAAACATTAAATGGAATATCAAACCAACATGGTTCATCACCACTATAATAATATTGATTATTAGTAGGAGTATATAATTTATAATTGCCTTCGTTCATTATAACTCCATTATCATTATAAATAAGAACACCATCATAAGTCATTCTACCATTATATCCATGCTCAATAGAATAAGTTCCACCATTATAACAAACGTCATTAAGTCTTACAAGTTCTTTTTCTTTACTAGTATAAATATTTTTAGTACAATTAAGAACTGTTGCAAGAAACATAGTTTCAGCATCAAGTAGTAATTCCTTATAATCATCCATTTCAAGAGCA
>CAJLUG010000105.1 GCA_905209745.1 uncultured Mycoplasma sp. | reverse complement strand
GTACTTTCTACAACACGAACTGTATCACCTAGGCGAGCAGCTACATCTCGACTATCACATCCTAAATGAATCAAAAGAGATGCATGCGAATGCCTAAAGCCGTGTGGAGTTATTTTTTTAACACTGGATTTAGTAATATAGAAATTCAATTTTCTTGCAAATGTAGTTGGTGTAATATAACTAATGTTACCAAATATTTGCATATTGGGATTAAAGTTAATTATCTTGGCTTCGCTTTTATGATGCTTTTTTAACAATGAAATGAGATTATCATCCAGATCTATCTCTCTAATTGAATTTCTTGTTTTTGGAGAAACAATACGGATGTTTTTATTTCCTGCTTTATTAGTATATGACTTAGTTATGCTCAATGTTTTGTTTTTAAAATCTAAATCATTCCAAGTACTAAAACCATAATTTTAGAAAAACCATCAATACCACTAGATAAAGATTCTAAAGAAAGTAAAAACGATCTTGACTTTACTACGAATAGTTGGAGTGAGGAAACAAAAGCCTCAGAATATACATTTCAAAAAGTAAAAAAATTGAAATTTTAGTAACGATATAGGAGCTAAAATATATTCTTAATAGGATATTTTAAACTAATAAGTTTACCGAGGTCTCTTGTCAAAAAAATCACTTTATGATACGATATCACAAAATAAAAGTATAAATAGAAAAATAATATTCTTGATAAAAAGAGAGGAAGAAGTAGATGAATCTAGAAAAAGATAACTATATTATTGTAGAAATTATCCCAACACACTCTAAAAGTGATAAAGGAATCATCGCCCAAATATCAGCTTTAAAATTAGAAGGATTAAATCTTTTAGACCGTTTTGACTACCGAGTAGAAGATAAATTAATTGAAAATGAAGACTTAAAAAACATGATTGCTTACGACAAAAAAAGTTTTACTTATGTGAATAATCCTTATTTTATTATTGAAAAATTTAAATCTTGGGCCAAAGACATTCCTTTACTATTAATAGAAGATACTTACACAAAAGATTATCTAAAAGAATTACCAAATAAAAAAGAATTGGTCTATCCATATTTAAATATGAAACATAGTTATAATGTAATAAATGAAATAATGGATAAATATCATCTAGAGCCAACAGAACATATCGTAGATATTATCTATGAAGCAATTATTTATGAATCAAACAATAAAAACTAGACAAACTAGTTTTTTTCTTGACTTAAAGTAAGCTTTAAGTAGTAGAATGAAATTGGGAGGTAAAAATGAAAATAAGTGAAGTTAGTAAAAAATTAAATATACCAAGCGCAACATTACGGTACTACGAACAAATAGGACTACTTGATAAAATTAGTAAAAAAGATGGGATAAGAGATTATAACGAAAAAGATATAGAACGAATAGAATTTATTAAATGTATGAAACAAGCTGGCTTCCCATTAGACTCTATTGTTACTTTTTTAAAATTAAATGAAGATAAAAAAGAAGGCGAAGAAAAAAGACTAGAAATGTTGTTAACACAAAAAGAAGAGTTAATAAAAGAGATGAAAAAACAAGAAGAAACGTTAGAATTTCTAAATTATAAAATTAATATGTATCAAGAAAAAGTAAATAGAAAGAAGGAAAAAAATGACAAATAAAATAGTAATTTATTATTCTTATACCAATCATATTAGAATGATTGCGAAAAGAATTAGTAAAGAATTAAATTGTGACATTGTAGAATTATTACCAGTAACACCATATAGTAATAACTACGACGAAGTAGTAGAAGATGAACAAAATCAAGAAGGAAGTAATCATATTCCAGAAATAAAACCAATCACAGTAGACTTAGCAAAATATGATGAAATCATTTTAGGAACACCAGTATGGTGGTATCGTAGTGCCCCGGTAGTAAGAGCCTTTCTAGAAAAATATGATCTTTCTGGAAAAATAATAAAGCCCTTCGCAACCAATGCCGGTTGGTTAGGAAAAACATTAAAAGAAATAAAAACATTGGCAGAAAGTAAAGGCGCTACAGTAAAAGATGAAATGAATATTGTCTTCACAACAAATCATAAAGAATGCAAATTAATAACTCCAGAAGAAGAGTTAAAAGACTGGATCAATACACTATAAAATAAAGAATTTTTTCTATATTAGGAAAAAGTTCTTTATTTTTTTTAAAAAATTTTGTACAATAAGAAGCTAAAGAAGGCGAAGTTAATGAAAGAAAAAGAAGATAAAATAATATCAAATATAACTCAATATTTTCAAGAAATAAGAAAAACACCATTATTGACGGAAGAAGAAGAGTTAGAGTTAGCAAAAAGAATTAAAGAAGGAGACGAAGAGGCCAAAGCAAGATTTATCAAAAGTAATTTACGGTTAGTAATAAATATTGCCAAAAATTACAAAAATAAAGGTTATTCATTTCTAGATTTAATTCAAGAAGGAAATTTAGGATTAATCACCGCAATAGATAAGTTTGATTATACAAGAGGATTTCGTTTTTCAACCTATGCAACGAATTGGATTCAACAAGCAATTACTCGTTATATTATGAATCAAGGAAGAGGAATACGAATTCCTAACAATTTAAATGTCAAAATCAATGAATATAAAAGAACTGAAGAAATTTTATTTAATAAATTAAATAGAGAACCAACCCTAGAAGAAATAGCGAAAGAAATGAATGTGTCAGTAGAAAAAGTAATAGAAATTACAAAAGCCCAACAAGATGTAGTAAGTATCAATTCATTAGTTAATAGTACAGATAATAGTGGAGATACCATTGAATTAGGAGAATTAATTATAACAGAAGAAAACAAAACAGAAAAAGCCCAAAACGAAAAAGAACTCCAAGAAGAAATGAACAAAATGTATCATAACTCCGATCTTACAGAAAGAGAACTAGGTATATTAACATTAAGGTATGGTTTAAATAATACGGAAATTAAAACTCTAGGAGAAATTGGTAAAATGTATAATTTATCTAGTGAAAGAGTACGTCAAATAGAATCGATTGCAATTAGAAAATTAAGAAGAATGGATGAGATAAAAAACTATGCAATTTATCTAGAAAACCCAGACCATGCTTTAGAAAATTTATCATCTATGAAAGAACGTTTCCCATCAAAAAAGGAGACAGACAAAAAATTAGTCAACCAAAAAAGAGTTTCACATAAAAAATGAAACTCTTTTTTAAGATTACACGATTCTAGTAATAGAAACAGAAGCCGAATATAAATCATTAGGTACTAAGCTAATATCAATGCCTGAAGTGTTAACTAAACGATAACTTGCTCCTGGTAATGCAGCAAAAATAGCGTTACCACTAAGAGTACCAGTATCACAACAAGTTAATTTATTATGAGTAGAAGAATGAGCGATTAAAACGTCAGTTGGCCAGAATTGATGAAATTCTACACCTAAAGTTCTAGGTTCACAATTAGAATTGTTTTTATCGCTATGACGAGCATTAATCCACCAGTGAATGATATAAATTCCTTCTTCAGGAATAGTAAAGTCACCTGTAGCAGGATTGTAAGATATTTTGTTAGAAATATTGGTAGTTTGAAATAAAATTGGTTGTTGGTGAGAAATTGTTGCGTTTGTTTCATCATGTATCATAGCATAACTGTCTAAGTTTGTAGCAGGTGTTCCAGCAGGTCCTGTTGCTCCAGTTGCACCGGTTGCGCCAGTCGCTCCAGTAGGTCCAGTTGGTCCTTGAATTCCAGAAGGTCCCGTAGGTCCAGTGGCACCAGTTGGTCCTTGGATTCCAGCAGTACCAGTCGCTCCAGTAGGTCCAGTTGGTCCTTGAATTCCAGAAGGTCCTGTAGCTCCAGTGGCACCAGTTGGTCCTTGGATTCCAGCAGTACCAGTCGCTCCCGTAGGTCCAGTAGGTCCTTGAATTCCAGCAGGTCCTGTAGGTCCAGTTGCTCCTCTCATACCAGTAGGTCCAGTAGGTCCCGTCACACCTTTTTTAC
>CAJLUG010000104.1 GCA_905209745.1 uncultured Mycoplasma sp. | reverse complement strand
TATTTACAGAGGATCTTCACACGTAACAGTGAACCTTCCTCACTTATAATATATGTAGGAATAGAAAAAAATATACAAAAAAGTAAAAAAACTAGAAAAAATATAAAAAATATGTTACCTTATCATTGATATAAAAGCATAGTCTCATAAAAAAACGCACAAACTAAAAGGGAGAAGATATGATGGAATTAAAAGAAATAAAAGATATATTAAATAAAAGCAATAAAGAATTAACTGATTTATGGAGGTCACTTTGACATTCCAACCAAAAAAGAAAAAATAAAAAAATTAGAAGAACAAACAAATACTCCAGATTTTTGGAATGACAGAAAAAAGTCAGAAGAAATTATCAAACAGTTAAATGAAGAAAAAGAAGTAGTAAATAGTATAGAATCATTAATAAATAAAATAAAAGATAATCTAGAAATAGCGGAACTACTTGAACTAGAAACAGATCATATAACACAACAAAACCTAGAACAAGATACCATCGCCATAGAACAAGAAACAGAAAAACTAAGTCTACTACTATTACTACGTGGACCATATGATAAAAATAACTGTATTTTAGAAATTCATCCAGGAGCTGGAGGAACAGAGTCTTGTGACTGGGCACTAATGTTATATAGAATGTATACAAGATGGTGTGAGAAGAAAAATTATAAAATAGAATTATTAGATTATCAATCAGGAGAAGAAGCAGGAATAAAAAGTGTTTCTCTAAGAGTAATTGGTAATAATGCCTATGGATATTTAAAAAATGAAAAAGGTGTTCATAGACTAGTAAGACTATCTCCTTTTGATTCTAATAATAGACGTCATACCTCTTTTGCATCTGTAGAAGTAACTCCAGAAATAGAACAAGATAATACGATTGAAATCGATGAAAAAGACTTAAAAATAGACGTTTATCGTTCTACAGGAGCAGGTGGCCAAGGAGTAAATACCACAGATTCTGCGGTACGTATTACCCACTTACCAACCAAAATTGTAGTAACCTGTCAAAATGAAAGAAGTCAAATTCAAAATAAAGAACAAGCCCTAAAAGTATTAAAAAATAAACTTCTAATGAAAAAAATAGAAGAACAAGAACAAGAGCTAAATAAAATCAAAGGAACCCAAAATAATATTGATTTTGGTTCTCAAATAAGAAGTTATGTACTGCATCCATATTCAATGGTAAAAGATCATAGAACCGGAACAGAAACAAGTAACGTAGATAAAGTTTTGGATGGCGATATTGATGAATTTATAGAAGCTAATCTAAAAAAATAAAAGAATAAGGAGGAACCTAATATGAAATTGTTTTCTAGAAACCAAGATTTAAAAATAATAGAACAAATTAATTCTAAATCAAGCGTAAAAAGACATATCCAATTCATAATAGGTTGTCTCTTAATTGCTCTATCTTATAACTTATTCTTAGCCCCAAACGATATTGTCGCTGGAGGAGTAGGTGGACTAGCAATTATCATTAATCACCTAACAGGACTAGACAATTCTATGATTATCTTAATAGGTTCCATACTCCTATTAATTGTAAGTTATTTTTTACTAGGTAAAGAAAAAACCAAAGCCTCAATACTAGGTTCTTTAATTTTTCCAATTTTTGTAAACATGACCAGTTATATTACTGCTAGAATATCAATAGATAATAGTGAGCTATTATTAGTCTCTGTTTTTGGTGGAGTAGTCTATGGTTTTGGAGCAGGAATGATTTATAAAGCCGGATTTACAACCGGAGGAACAGATATAGTCAATCAAATTTTAGCAAAATATTTTAAAATAAGTATTGGCAAAGGAA
This sequence comes from uncultured Mycoplasma sp., assembly GCA_905209745.1. Taxonomy (GTDB): domain Bacteria; phylum Bacillota_I; class Bacilli_A; order RF39; family UBA660; genus Faecimonas. Next base: position 2,181 of record CAJLUG010000104.1, on the reverse strand, counting down.
TGCTATATTGTGATGGTACCATCGTTTTATTAACAGCATTTGTCTTTGGACCAACCCAATTTATGTATTCTATTATCGTATTATATGTAATCAGTTATATGTCAGATAGAGTAATTCTAGGAGTATCAGACTCTAAAGCATTTTATATTGTAACTGATGAAGAAAGAAAAATAAAAGAATATATTATAAAATACTTAAACCATGGAGTAACAGCATTTCATGCCAAAGGAGGATATTTAAAAGAAAGAGAGACCGTCTTAATGTGTGTATTACCAACCAAAGATTATTATAGGTTAAAAGAAGGAATTCATGAGATAGACCCTAATGCTTTTTTCGTAGTAACAGATGCTTATGAAGTCTTTGGAGGAGAATAATGGATAACTTTTTAGAAGGCTTAATAGAAAATGTAAAAAGACATGATTTATTACGAAGAATAACAATTCTCATTCTCTCTTTAACAGTATCCGCTTTTGTCTATAATTTATTATTGTTACCAACAGAATTAGTATCTGGTGGAGTAAATGGTATAGCAATCATTACTCATTATGCTTATGGTATTGATTCATCCTTAATGATTTTCCTAGTATCTTTAGCCTGTCTTTGGGTTAGCTTATTATATTTAGGAAAAGAAAGAACAATGGGAACTGTTCTAGCAACTTTCCTTTATCCATTATTAGTAAAACTAACCTCTATATTGACACAAAATATAGCACTAAATTACGATGATAAATTCCTAATCATTATCTTTGCAGGAGTAATTGGAGGTCTAGCCAACGGATTTATATATAAAACAGGATTTAGTAATGGTGGTCTACCAATTATTAGTCAAGTACTATATAAATATCATAAAATACCAATTGCTAAGTCGAGTATGGTGATAAATTCTATTATAATATTAATAGGAGGATTCTTCTTTGGCTGGACAATGGTAATGTATGCCATAATTCTCCTATTTATAAATAATATTATGATAGATAAAGTATTATTAGGAGTTTCTAAAAACAAAGCTTTCTACATCGTAACTATCAAAGATAAAGAAGTAAAAGAATATATTATAAATAATTTAAAACATAGTGTAACAGTATTTGATGTCAAAGGTGGTTTCTTAGAAAAAAGAAGAAAAGTATTACTAGCAGTAATTCCAACAAGAGACTATTATCGTCTAACGGAAGGAATTAAACTAATAGATAAAGATGTCTTTTTTGTAGTAGAAGATGCCTACGAAGTAAAAGGTGGAAAGTAATGTATAATAAGAGGAGATTTCACAATACTTCTCTTTTCTTATGTCGAAATATGTGCTATAATAAAATATACTAGGATGGAGGTAAATATGGACTTAATCAGGATTAAAAATGTAGAAAAAAAATATAAAAATGGAGTAACTGCAATCTATAATTTAAATCTTGCTATTGAAAAAGGTTCTTTTACTTTCGTAATCGGTGGGTCTGGTAGTGGAAAATCAACATTAATTAAAATGTTATATAGAGAAGAAAAGCCAACCAAAGGTCAAATTATTGTTGGTGGACTAGACGTTGCAAAGCTTAGAAATACAAAAGTATACAAGCTAAGAAGAAAACTTGGAATAGTTTTTCAAGATTATCGCCTACTACCAAAATTAACTGTCTATGAAAATGTAGCATTTGCTATGGAAGTAATAGGGGCTAGTAAAGAGACAACCAGAACGAAAGTATTAAGAGCACTAGAAGAAGTAGGGTTAAAAAACAAGGTTCATAACTATCCTGATCAATTATCAGGAGGAGAACAACAACGTGTAGCAATTGCAAGAGCAATCGTAAACAATCCTAAATTACTCTTATGTGATGAGCCAACAGGAAATCTAGACCCTGAAAGAAGTATGGAAATTATGAAAGTTTTGGAAAGTATTAATAAGTCAAGAGGAACAACAATTATTATGGCAACACATGATAAAGATATTGTTAATAGGATGAAAAAACAAGTAGTAACATTAAAAGATGGTCATATGGTAGACTTTAAGAAGAAAGGAACATATGTAGATGAAAATATTTAGAATGTTAGGAAGAAGCATTAGAGATGCATTCAAAAGTGTAATTAGAAATTTTAGTTTATCATTAGCTTCTATTTCCTGTATTACAATTACACTAATTATTGTAGCGATCGCTATTATGGCCTCATTCAATGTCCAAAACTTTACAAAAGAAA
>CAJLUG010000103.1 GCA_905209745.1 uncultured Mycoplasma sp. | reverse complement strand
AAGAATTATATGCTGTAAGAAAAGATTCTCCATTAATTGTTGGTGTAGGAGAACATGAAAATTTTATAGCTAGTGATATCGCCGCAATCATTGACTATACAAATAAATATATTTTATTAGAAGAAAAAGAAATTGCGAAAATTGATAAAGAAAAAGTAGTAGTATCAAAAAACAAACATGAAGTACTAAAAGAAATAAAAGAAACAAACTTAGAACCGGATGCCAAAGACAAAGCTGGATATGAACACTATATGTTAAAAGAAATTATGGAAGAACCAGTAGTGTTAGAAAAAACATTAAAGCCATATTTAGAAAATTTAGATTTATTACCAGACTTAACAGAATATGAAGAAATTCATATCGTTGCTTGTGGATCAGCTATGTATGCCGGTATGATAGGAGAGACACTTCTAGAAGAATATGCAAATACTAAAGTACATATTGATCTAGCAAGTGAGTATCGTTATAAAAATATTATCTATGATCGAAAAACAATAGTAATATTAATTTCTCAATCAGGAGAAACTGCAGATACGATTGCTGCTATGAGAAAAGCAAAACAACATAACGTAGATACACTTGCCATTGTTAATGTAAAAACTTCTACAATCGCAAGAGAGTCAGACAAGCAAATATTTATTGAAGCAGGTCCAGAAATTGCTGTCGCAACAACCAAAGCATATATTTTACAAGTAGGAATATTATCTCTTTTAACGTATAAGACAGCTTTAAAGAAGAACTTAGTAAAAGATAAAGACCATATCTTAGAAGAAGCTAAAAAACTGCCTAGAATGGTAAAAGAAGTTCTAGATAGAAAAGAGGAATATCAGAATATTGCCAAAGAAATCTATAAAAATGAAGATATTTTCTTTATCGGTAGAAAAATTGATTATGCAACCTCTCAAGAGGGTAGCCTAAAACTAAAAGAAGTATCATACATCCATAGTGAAGCTTATCAAGCAGGAGAATTAAAACACGGTACAATTTCTTTAATCAAAGAAGGCCTACCTGTATTTGCTATTATTACAGATGAGACAATTAAAGACAAAACAGTATCAAATGTCGAAGAAGTAAAATCTCGTGGAGCCAAAACAATCATTATCAGTAATGAACATTGGGAGAAACAAGACTTACAAGTCGTAGTACCTAAAATAAGTCCTTATTTTCAACCAATACTAATTGTTCCAGTATTACAACTAATTGCTTATGAAACTGCCAAACTTAGAGGCTGTGATATCGATAAACCAAAGAATCTTGCTAAAAGTGTTACGGTAGAGTAATTGACTTTATAAAAATATAAGATATAATAAATATGAAAGAAAGGAGTGTGATGAAAATGAAAAATACAATGCAAATGAAAACAATAAATATAAAAAATAAAATAAATAGTAGAAAAGTCACACTTCTTTTAACGTTATAAATGTTATAAAGCTATGTAGTGTGATTAGGCTCTCTATTTATGAGAGCTTTTTATTTAGGAAAGGAAAAATATGAAAATAAAATTAGAAAGAGTATCAGAAGATAAAAAAGATACACTATATAGGTTATTAGAATATTCTTTATTTGAAGAAAGTTTAACTGATGGCAATGAAATGAATGATGATGCTATTTTTGAGTATAAATATTTTGATACATATTTTACTGATTCAAATAGAGATGCGTTTTTTATTAGAGAAAAAAAAATCAAACAAATTACTAGGATTTGTGATGATTAACGAGTATGTACAATACATAAAAAAAGGACATAGTATTGCCGAATTTTTAGTAATTCCCAAATATAGAAGAAATAAAATAGGTAAAAAAACTGCATTTATGTGTCTAGATTTATATGAAGGTAATTGGGAAATAACACCTTCCAAAGGTAATGAAATTGCATATAAGTTTTGGAAAAATGTAGTAGAGGAGTATACGAAAGAAAATTATAAATTAAAAGATAGAACTTTTATATTTAAAAATGAAGAAAAGAAAAGTCTAAGTCTCTATATTCCTAAAATAGAAGATTATTGGTATGAAGAAAAATTACAAAGTGATGCCAAAACAATGAGTTATAATGCTGGATATGATGTATCTTACTATGGCTACCACTATGAAACAGGTTGTATTGATTTCCCAAAAGAAAGATGGAAAGAAACAGAAAAGAAAAGGCAAAGTAAAAAACGTTTTTTTGCTTATTTAAAAGATGAAATTTCTAATGAGTTTGTAGGTTATGTAAATTATCAATACAACGAAAAAAACAATAGATATGAATGTGGTATTTTAATTGAAGCATCAAAAAGAAAACAAGGGTATGCCCATCAGGGATTAAAACTATTATGTAATTATGCAAAAGCCCAAGGAATAAAAAGTTTATATGATAATTTTGAAACAGATAGAGAAAATACACTAAAAGTATTTGAAAGTATGGGATTTAAAGTAATAAAAAAAACTACTTGGAAAAAATTCGATAAAGAAGTAGAAGGAGTAATTGTAAAAATAGATTTATAAAAATAGCGATAAAAAACCTCATTTTGTTTTAAAATGAGGTTTTAATATTATTTATTTTGTCCTTTTGTAAATTCTTTCTCATAAATTTCAAATAACTCTTTAAATCTAGCAAAGTGAACAATTTCTCTTTGACGCAACCATAGAAGTGGACCAATAACATCTGGATCGTTTGTTAAATCAATTAGATTTTCATAAACAGCTCTTGCTTTTTGTTCTGCAGCCATGTCTTCTGATAAATCAGCAAGTGGATCTCCTGTTGTTGCGAAATAAGCAACTGTAAATGGAACTCCATTCGCATCCGTTGGATATAGTGCATTAGCATGTTCTGCATAATTACTACCAAGTCCAGCTTGCTTCATTTCTTCTGGGGTTGCATCTTTTGTTAATTGATATACCATAGTTGCAATCATCTCTACATGAGCTAGTTCTTCTGTACCAATATCAGTAAGAAGAGCTTTACCTCTATTATCTGGCATTGTATATCTTTGATTTAGATAACGAAGAGCAGCTGCTAGCTCTCCATTTGAGCCGCCATATTGCGTGATCAAGTACTTTGCCATTTTTAAATCTTTTCTCTTTATATTAATAGGATATTGTAATCTTTTAATATATTTAAACATTAGGCTTTACCTCCCAAGGCCAAACATCTTTTTCCCACATAAAAGGCGTTTGATTTAAACTGTTACTGTTGATAGTAAGTGGACCAAATTTTTTATCATATTCACTCATTAGTTGATTTGCTTTTTCACGGTAGTCATTAAATAGAGTAATCATACCAGTATCATCTGGATGAATATCTAAATAAAGATTTAATTCATGTGCCGCAAAAGCCATTCTTCCTAACTCTCTCATTAAAGCTTCTCTTTCATTATTCGCAGTTACTGCTACTGGTTTATAATTTTTATATTGACTATATAAATTAGAAAATAGATTACCATTATCAAGTGCAACAGCAGGAGTAAATAAAGATGGGGTCATAACATTTCTATAAGGCTCCATATTTCTTAAAAATTGATCATTTAAATAATAGTTATACATAATATCTCCTTTCGATTTAATGTATTCCATAAAATGAGAAATGTCTAAGGCATTTACCTAAGATTAAAAAGAAAGTATGATAAATGTCAAAAACTACTTGCAAAAAATAAAAAAGCTTGATAGAATAAGAATGTATTTCTGAAATGGCGGCGTTGGTGAAGTGGTTAACACGCTGGTTTGTGGCACCAGTATGCATGAGTTCGATCCTCATACGCCGCCCCAGAATGAAATTAAATCGATTCTTAGGAGTCGATTTTTTTGTTTATTAAAAAATGGTAATATTTGGTAATAGAAAAAAGAAAATAGTTACGAGGACGTAACTATATGATATAATAAAAAAGAAGTGTTAGGTGAAGTGATATGAGTGAAAAAGAACTAGATTCTAGTAAGAATCCTTATCAAGAAGAAATAAAGCCTAATGGTTATATAAAGCAATTACAGTGGGATATGGCAATAGGTTTGCAACAAGTAGATAATTTAAAACCATCTAAGTATCTAGAACAAATTAGTGAAAAAAATATATTAGGTGAATTAACAATCGAAGAAGTAGAACAAAGTCTAAAAGAATAT
>CAJLUG010000102.1 GCA_905209745.1 uncultured Mycoplasma sp. | reverse complement strand
GCTAGTTGCAATCAGGTGGATATAAATCTCTTTCCTTTTTTCTCGACTAGTAATATTTTATGCAAAAAACTCTAGTTTGTCAACAACTTTTTATACTTTTTTAAAATTTAATTTTATCTTCAACATAATCTTTAACTTCTTCTAGTTTTAAAACAATCTGTTCCATTGTATCACGATTACGTAAAGTAACAGTTCCATGATTTATTGTTTCATCATCAACAGTCACAACAAATGGTGTACCTATCGCATCACATCTACGATATCTCTTACCAATAGAACCTGCTTCATCATAACTTACCATAAAGTATTTAGATAATTCCTGATATATATCCAAAGCAGCCTCTCCATGGTATTTTTTATTTAATGGCAATACCGCAACCTTATAAGGAGCAAGCGCTGGAATAAACTTCATAACTTCACGAGTCTCGCCATTTTCTAATACTTCTTCTGTATAAGCTTGATCTAATATCGCAAGGACTAATCGATCACATCCTACCGTAGATTCAATAACATAAGGAATAAACTTTTCATTGGTAGTAGGATCTAAATACTCTTGAGAAACATGAGAAAATTCTTGGTGACGAGATAAATCATAATCGGTTCTATTATGAGTTCCATTAATCTCACCCCAACCAAAATTAAATTGATATTCAATATCACATGCTTCTTTGGCATAATGAGCTAACTTTTCATGATCATGAAAACGTAATTTTGTAGAGTCAAGTCCTAAATCTGTAAAATATTTTTTAGCATACTCTTTAAAGTATTGATAAAGGTCACTATCCTCTCCCTCTTTACAAAAAGTCTGATATTCCATTTGTTCAAACTCTATCGTTCTAAAAGTAAAGTTTCCTGGAGTAATCTCATTACGAAAAGCCTTTCCAATTTGCCCAATACTAAATGGTAATTTTGCTCTCATAGTTCTTTGAACATTTAAAAAGTTTACATACTCACCTTGAGCATTTTCAGGACGTAAATAAATCTTATTCTTACTATCCTCTGTTACCCCACGATAAGTTTCAAACATTAAATTAAATTGTCTAATATCTGTATAATTACTCTTTCCACATTTAGGACAAGGAACATGATGACTTCTGACATACTCCATCATCTCTTCTTGACTCATCGCATCAGCATGAGCATCAGGATCAAAGTCATCGATTAAATTATCAACACGATGTCTTGTTTTACACTCCTTACAGTCAATTAATGGATCTGAAAAACTAGATACATGTCCACTAGCCTCCCAAACTCTAGGATGCATTAAAATAGCGGCGTCTACTTCATACGCATTTTTTCGCTCTTGAATAAATCTCTTTCTCCAAGTATCTTTAATATTATTTTTAAGTCTACTACCCAAAGGACCATAATCCCATGTATTCGCTAAACCTCCATAAATTTCACTACCTTGAAAAATAAACCCATATTGTTTACAATAATTCACTAATTTTTCCATTGAAAGATTACTCATTTTACCATCTCCTTAATCATTTTTTTCACACTTTCCTTATCATGTTCAATACTAAAACAATCAGAAAGTTCTTGTTCAATAAAATGTTCTTGCTTTAAGCAATATAATTCTTGAATAATTGGTGTATAAAAATAATGATAATTATAAAGAATAATTTGTTTATCATCTCCTGCAGTTCTATGTTCTTCTACAGCATTAAAAAACTCAGCATAAGTCCCTATACCACCAGCCAAAAACAAAAACGCATCACTTTCTTCATAAATTTTATTAAACCTCTCCATCGTAGTATCAGTAACATATAATTGATCTAATAAATTCTTATCAATATCTGCTTCATATACTTTAGGAGTTACTCCAATAATTTTTTTATGATTATTATGAAAAGCATCATAACAAACCTTCATCAATCCCTCATTATAAGCACCATATACTAAGTCCACACCAGGAATTTTCGCAATCTCTTCTATCAAAGCTCTGCTATCATTAATAATATGAGCATTAATATCATTACTTGCAGAACAACCAATAAATAATTTCAAAATAACACTACCCTTCTAAAAAGAAAAAACTTCTAGAATTTGTAAGGACGAGTATTCCCGCGGTTCCACCTTACTTATTCCAGAAGAATCTACTTTAAAACTATACTGCTCGCGGTGTTCCAAGACCGGTCATCACACTTATTAATTATAATATACAAAACTAAGAAACTAATGTCAAGACTAGACTTATTTAATTACAGATGCCTTCATAGAAGGAATAATACTTAAAGAATATCTCTTTACTCTTCTTCTTTTTAAATACCAAATAACATTCCCTACAAAGTCTAAAAAGAAAGAAAGAACAAAGTAAAATAAAATAAGTACCAAAACCAAATATTGAATAGGAAGATATACCATCACTAACATTAGTAATAAAACTGCAAGAGATGATAAACAACTTCCAACAACATCCAAAATAAATAATTTCTTATCCATATAATATCCCCCTTAATTGCTGGATATTATACCAAAAAAAGATGATTTTGTCAAAAATACATCAATTAGTAAGCTTACGTAACTGTCGAATAAACTCTTTACTCTTTAAATAAATACCAGTATAACGATCATAATAATCATCTAAAAATTCATTAATTTCTAAACTAACAGAATCACTAATATCTAATTTAGAAATACTCTTAATATCTACATAATAAAACATACGTAGTAACTTAATCATCTTATCAGAAACAATCGGCTCATTCTGATAACAATTCCTACAAATATATCCTCCACTAAAAGCGGAAACCGTCACAATCGCTTTATTACTACCACAGACACTACAACAATCAATACTTGGTCGAACACCCAAATAATCAAGTAATTTTAATTCATAAATATTAGTAAGAACAATAGGAGAAAGTCCTTCTTCCATCTTATCTAAAGTATCTTTTAATAATTCTAAAATTTCTCTATCATCATTTTCTCTTACAACTTGTTGTGTTAATTCCAACAAAAAAGAAGCATAACTAACCTTTTCTAAATCTGTAAGTAACTTAGAATAAGAACGAATAACATCGACACCACACAAAGTAGAAAGTCCATTTTCTTTATAATAAATATGAAATTTACCATAAAGAAGTTTCCTACTAACACCACGTAACTTACATTTCATATTACGACAACCTTTAGATAAAATACCTATTTGTCCATATTCTTTTGTAAAGGTATTTAATATCTTACTAGACTCACTATAATTAGTCTCACTCAAGATAATTCCTTCTACACACTCTATTTTCAAAACACATCACTTCTTCTTTACAATCGCTTGATATAAATTATAATATTTAATTTCTCCTGTTTTTTGAAACAATTGCCATAAAATTTTATCCATAATATCACCTCTATATTTCTATATTGGTGATTTTTATGTTATTTTATTCATCTTCTTTTAAACCTAATTCTAAAAAGTATTTTTCTTCATCTCGCCAATTCTTTAGTGTTTTAACATAAGTTTCTAAAAAGACTTTCTTACCCAAAAACTTCTCCATATCACTTCTAGCTCTAGAACCAATCTCTTTTAACATCGCTCCACCTTTACCAATGACAATCTTCTTAAGATTTTCCCTATCAACGACAATCAAAACTTGAATATGAACCAAATCCCCTTCATCTTCATAATTTTCTACATAACAAGCAACACTATGAGGAATTTCATCTCTAGTAAGTTCTAATACTTTTTCACGAACAAATTCCGCCATAATAAACTTTAAAGAAACATTCGTCAAGTCTAGATCTGAATAAATTTTATCCATCTCTGGTAAATATTTTTTAATAGTAGCAATCAAGTCCTCTAAATTATTATTCTTTAACCCTAAAGCCGAAATAGGAATAATTTCTTGGAAATCATACAAATCTTTTAACTCTTGAATCTTCTCTAATAAAATACTCTTATCTTTAATTTGATCAATTTTATTCAACAATAAAAAAATAGGAATATTTTGATCTTTAATTTTATCTAAGATAAACTGATCTCCTCGACCAAATCCTTTAGAAATATCTACTAAAAATAAAATAACATCAACACCCTCGGTATGACTATAAGCTTTTTTATTTAATAGATTCCCTAACTTATGCGTTGGTTTATGAATACCGGGAGTATCAATAAAAATAATTTGCGAATCGCAATCATTATAAA
>CAJLUG010000101.1 GCA_905209745.1 uncultured Mycoplasma sp. | reverse complement strand
TTTATACTTTGTCAAAAACTTTTTTAGTTTGGTCATAATCTCACTCCCAATAATTCCCATATCTTCTCTAGACCTTATAAAATATAGGTTGTACAATCATAAAGGTAGGTACTTTATGATTATTCGTTATATTTCAACGGTTTAATCGTGTTTGACTAAAATTTTGACTAATTATTTTTGGAGTGATTTGTAGAAAATTGTCGAATATGTCTAAGTTTGCTTTTGTTTTATGACTAAAAATTTGACTAAGAATAAAGCTTAAAACTAGTAAATTTTACTGAAATACAGTCTAGAATTTGTAAATTAAATTGAAAAAAGTACCAAAATATAGTATATTTAGTATGATAAATAGTAGAATTCATGAGAATTATTCAATCATAAAGTACCTACCTTTATGAAAGTTATTATAAGAGTTAAAATTAGAAAAACTACACTTGCGTGTAGCTTTTAATTTGCCTCAATATAATAATGTCTAATTGGAGTTAAGTCATCATTTAGTTCATAGCAGATTGGACTTCCTGTTTTTATTTCTAAGTTCATTACTTCTTCATCTGATAAGTTATCTAAATATTTCATTAGACCTCTTAGACTGTTTCCATGAGCCACGATAATTACCTTTTTTCCCTCTAGTACATCTTGTTTTATTTCCTCGTTCCAGTACTCTACTACTCTTTTGATGGTATCCATTAAGTTTTCTGTTGTCGGTAGTTCGTTTTCTTTTAAGTCTTTATACTTTGGGTCATTTCCCGGATATCTAGGATCATCTTTTGTAAGTTCTGGAGGTCTTACATTAGTACTTCTTCTCCATAGTCTTACTTGTTCTTCTCCATATTTTTTTCTTGTTTCATCTTTATTTAATCCTTGTAATGCACCATAGTGTCTTTCATTTAATTTATAACTATAGTGAACAGGAATATTTTTTTCATTTAGTTCTTCTAATATATAAGTTAGCGTATCGTTTGCTCTTTTTAAAAGAGAAGTATAGGCAATATCAAAATGATAATTATTTTTCTTTAATAATTTTCCTGCTTGTTTTGCCTCGATAATTCCTTTTTCTGATAATTCTACATCTGTCCAGCCGGTAAACTTATTTTCTAAATTCCAAACACTTTCTCCATGTCTTACAATTACTAATTTCTTCATCGTTTTCTTACTTTAAGAATCCCTTGATGATTACATCTTCTGCTTCTTTTTCGGTTAATCCTAAAGACATTAATTTCATTAATTGTTCTCCAGCAATTTTTCCGATAGCAGCTTCATGGATTAAATTAGCATCAATGTTTTTGGCATAGATTTCTGGAATTGCTTTTACCTTTCCATTCTCTTTTAGAATGGCATCACATTCTACATGAGCATAACACTTCGTATTTCCTGTAATGTTAGATAGGAATTCTTGGTAAGAACTATCCGTTGCGACAGAACGTGACGTTACATGAGTTGAGGCATTTTCACCATTTAAGTTCACTGTAAACTCTGTTTTAGCAAATTGATCTTTGCTCGTTAATATTTTTTCAGTGATTACTAGTGTTGTATTATCTGCTAGCTCTGCTTTGGTAGTACGGATGGTGTCATCTACTCCTTTGGTTTGTGTTGTGTCCATTGTCATGTATGAAGATGGTTTCATATATATTTCAGTTGTTGGATTTAGAACTCTTTTACCATCTCCTACTCCTAGTCCACAATGGCGTTCTATATATTTTACCTTAGCTCCTTCTTCTAGATAAAATCTATGAATTCCATCGTGTCTAGCATCAAAGTGACCATCATTTGTTATACCACAACCAGCGACAATAATAACATTGGCATTTTTTCCAATATGAAAATCATTGTATACGACATCTGTAAGACCTGACTCTGTAATAATTACTGGAATATTTACGGTGCCAAAAAGAGTATCTTCTTTTACATAAACATCAATTCCTGTATTATCTTTTTTTGATACAATTTCAATATTAGGATTTATTTTTCTATCAATACTTTTTCCATTTTTTCTAATATTATAACTGTCAGCAGCTGTTGGATCTTTTTCTACTATTTCATCTAATAATACTTTATCCTCTTGATTCACAAGGTGCCACCTCCTTACCACATTTTTTAGGTTTAAAAATATGGTCAAAGACATCTTCTTTTTTGCCCATTTTTTCTATTTTTCCTTGACTCATTAAAATAATTTCATCGGCAATATTTAAAATTCTTTCTTGATGAGAAATTACTAAGGTTGTACCAGTTGATGTTCTTCCTAATTCTTTAAACACTTCTGTTAAGTTTTGAAAACTCCATAAGTCAATGCCCGCTTCTGGTTCATCGAAAATGGCAATATTTGGATGTCTTGCGATAATGCTTGCGATTTCTATTCTTTTTAATTCACCACCAGATAGAGAACGATTTACTTCACGGTCTACGTATTCTAGTGCACAAAGTCCTACTTTTGATAAGATGTCGCATGCTTCTTTCTTCGTTAACTCTTTGTTCGTTGCGAGTTTTAAAAGATCATAGACAGTAAGACCTTTAAAAGTTACAGGTTGTTGAAAAGCAAAGCCTATTCCTAGTTTTGCTCTTTCATCGATCGATTTATTTGTAATATCTTCACCATTTAATATTACTTTACCGGAATCTGGTTTTTCTATTCCCATGATGATTTTCGCTAATGTTGATTTTCCTGAACCATTTGGTCCGGTAATTACATAAAATTTATCTATATCTAGTTTTAAGTTAATATGATCAAGGATTTTTTTTCCTCCTCTTTCAAAATATATTTCTTGTAATTCTAACATAAATTCTCCTTTTATAAATTTAAGCTGTTTTTATTTATCTATTTATAGTCATTTTCATTGAAAATTTTTGACATTTGCGTCACTTTTTTTCAATTACATTATATTATTATACACATAAAAGGTCAAATTATTTGACTGAAAATTTTTGCCGTTTGCGTCATTTTTTTTCAGTCTTAACTATTTACTTTCATAATTATTTTTACTTATATTTAAAATGATACCTATACTTGCCATACTTACTAAAAGTGATGAGCCACCATATGATAAAAATGGTAAAGTTACTCCTGTTACGGGAATCATACCTATTACTACCATTAAGTTCATGATGGCTTGAAATATAATTTGAAAAGTCATACCAATACATAAGTATTTTGCGAAGCTATCTTTACTATTTAAGGATATTTTGATACCTCGCCATAAAATCATTGAAAATAGTCCTACTACAATAAAGGCACCTACCACACCAAATTCTTCAGCTATAATAGAAAAGATAAAGTCTGTTTGTGGTTCAGGTAAGTAAAAATGTTTTTGTATAGAGTTTAAAAATCCTGTTCCAAGTAGACCTCCGGGACCTATGGCATATAGACTTTGTATAATTTGAAAACCTGTACCTAAAGCATCACTCCAAGGGTCTAAAAACGAAGTAATTCTATCCATTCTATAGGGAGCAATTACAATTAGAACTACGACTCCTATTACTCCTAGTATTCCCATACCGATAAAAAACTTCATATTTACTCCCGCAACAAATAATAAAACAATAATAGAGACTACTAAGATAGCACCAGTTCCCATATCTGGTTGAAGCATGATGAGACCAAATAATAAAAATAGTATCGCTAGAATAGGAAATACTCCTTGTTTATAACTTTTTAAAAATTTATTACTTTTTGTTAAATACTTACTTGTAAAAATAATCATACCTAGTTTGGCAAATTCACTTGGTTGTATTCCTAGGGAACCTATACCAAACCAACTACGGCTTCCATTTCTAACACTACCTATTCCTGGTATTAATACTAATATTAGTAAAACAATACAAATCATTAAAATTAGATTCGCTTTTTTATAGTATAAATGATAGTCTATTTTAGATACTAACAACATGACTATGATGCCTATTAAAAAGAATATCGTTTGATATTTGAGATAGTGAAAGCTATCATTAAATTTATACTCTGCCCAGATACTAGATGCAGAATAGATCATAATAATACCAAAAATAGCTAATATGATTACTGTAAAGAATAAGATGTAGTCCATTTTTTGTTTCATATGATCACCTTATTCCATTATATTTTGTAAGGACAAAAAAAAGAACCAATATGGTTCTATAGCCAAACCCCAAAGATGATACCAGCCATGGCTAGAA
>CAJLUG010000100.1 GCA_905209745.1 uncultured Mycoplasma sp. | reverse complement strand
ACTGGTCCTTCAGTGTTGTCCGTATAGGCCAATCACAAGGCTAGGTCTCCAATTAGGTCTGGGTCGGGTGTCGTATGCCATTACGGTCGCCCTTACCTTTTACATCTCCAGCATTCACCCTTTTCTGGGCGAAAAAAGCAAACACCAGAGGTTTCACAGGTGTGCCCTTAACGGTTGTTTATTCCCGTCTTCCTAATAAGTCCTTGGACTAGAATAACGCGCCAAGCTTTTGAAAAGAAAACTACCTCGTAGGTAGTTAACTTGCTCTTATTTGTGCCACATAACTTCTGATTTTACCAGGCCATGCAGAACTTGCTGCATATTTTGGTGCGATAGATTCAATTGTTGTTCTACCTTGGGCAAAATAATTTCTATATAGGTTATCAATAAATCCGATAATTCCTTCATCTAGTGTGGCATATCTTTTATAAGATCCTCCATTACATCCAGGAGCACCTTTTTGTCCACCTACATTATTACAGGTTCTAACTAAACTAGAGCAATTATATTTGCATCCAGTTTCATGTAACATGATGGCTACTGCAATATAAGGGTCTACTCCTTTTTCGATACATTGACTAGCAATTAAATATCCTTTTCCAGCAATATATCCAGTTCCTAGATTTCTATTTAATTTAGCTGCTAGTTCATCTATTGTTAGACCATCATATACTTCTATTCTTGGTGGAATAATAACAGATGCAGGCGCAACTTCCATGTCCATGGCAATTAACTCAGTACTTTCTACTTTTGCTTCTTCAGCAGTTACTACTGTATTAGAAGTAGCTGCCATACTTTCTATATCTATTTGTCTTTTTTCTGTTTGGCTTTCTTTATCCTTCGCTACAACTTCTACATTGTCAGAGGATATCGAAAATCCAATTGATATCATGATTATTCCTAGTGTTGCTAAAACAGAGCTGATCATTTTTCCTCTTTTCAAATTCGTCACCTCATTGTTTTTTGTAACACTATCATTGTAGCTTATTTTACAAAAGTTGTCAATTTTCTACTGGAGTTTTGTATGGTAGTTTTAGTTACTACCTACTATATTATATTCAATTTTATTTTTTACATTTACTTATAATGACTATATTCCAACTGTCGACAAATTGCCTGCAGTTCAGTTTTATCCGTATTTTGTTTAATAGAATTTATTTCTTATTTTCTAGACTTTGGTTATTTGTTAAATCTAGATAATTAGCAGAACTAACTACTGGATGTTCTAATTTATCTTCTATTTCTCTTTTCGCAATGCTAATAACTTCTCCAGCATCACCAACATCTTCTTTTAATTCCACCACTCCTAAACTATCGTTTTTCTTATGTAATTCTACTGCTGTTGTTTCTCCTAAATTGGTAAGAGCTAATTCTAAATTCGTCATGGAATCTCGTAAATTCTTATGGTCATCAATATTTTTTATCTTTCGATATTCTTTTGCTGAAATACCAAAGCCTGTAGAATAAATTTCGTTTGTTAATATAGCATAATCTCTCCTTTTTTCTACCCCTCTATTTTTCCACTCATCTGTTAGATTATTTCTTATAATAATTCCCCTTTCTCTCATATTTATCCATGCTACTGAATAACCTTTCTTTTTATACGTTTCTCTCATCCTAACAATTGCTAATTCTGGATTATTAATCTCATCAATTCTCTCTCTTCCTACCCTTGCTAGCCATCTTTTAAAAGGTTCCGCTTTTGGAGAAGGAATAGATTGAATAATGCGTAATATTCCTTCGGTATCTGCACAATCTGTTTGATACTTTTTACCATCACTTGTTAGTAACTTCAACTGTCGACAAATTGCCTGCAGTTCAACTTTGTCTTCCTCTTTTGTTCTTTTCTTTAATTTATACCAATAATCTCTCGGATTTCTACTCTCTGTTAATGCATAAACAACATCAACAACACTAAAGTACCACCTACCATTCTCCCATATTCTTCTTATTTCTTTTTCTTCAAACAACGATAAATTATTCTTCATACTAGAGCTCCTTTCTTACTTATATTATTAAGAAAGGAAACTACTTTGTATTAGAAACTTTTAAAAAAATAAAAGTATTTTATTCATATAGCCTTTTTACTTAATGATGTTAAATTCAGTTGTCGACAAATTGTCGACAACTGAATTTATTTATGTATCATCATTCTTTAAGGTATTATTCGTTTTCTATTTACTATTTTTATCAAAAAAAAACATAAAGTTCTTACACTTTATGCCTTATTTTATTCTAAATGTTTCTGGTGCTTTCTTATAGACAACAATTAAAGCTAATACAATATATAATATCGTTGCGGCTATTGCTAATAAAGAAAATATCGTTGTCGACATTTTAAAATCAGTAAATGAGTAAGCAACAATATATGTTACTGCAGAAATAATAGAATATGTAGCACTTTTCATCTTCATATTTTTATCATATGGTTGAAATAAATAGTAGATTACTAGATAATGAATTGAGAAAAAGATACTTAGTACAATAATAAATATTGGTATTGATATATAGTCTATTACATTAGGACTTCCTCCAGTCATATATAATAAAACTACTAGTCCTATCGCAATTACTACTGCTGGTATTAAGTTTACTTTAGATACGGTTAATACTCTTGTTCTAAATACATTTAATATTACTTTGGGATTACGATAAAAATTAAATGTTAACATAGAATGATCACAGTTATAAAACATAGCTTGAGTAATGATTGATCCACGGTTAATAAAATACATAATCAATACAAACCAAGCAATGTTATTTAATAAAAAGTTATTTAAACCTTCTTTTAGACTTGGTGTTATTTGAATTAATAATATGATACCAATAATAATTGCGAATGAAATACTTGCAAACCATTTAGCACTACGAAGAAGAATTTCTCTATGTCTTTCAAAGAAAATTGTATTAAATAAATCATAACCATGTTTATTTCTTAGTTTTTTCTCATCTATTTTTTTATCTTTATCTTTAATATCTACCATTCTTTGTCTAGAATAGTCTCTTTCAATATTACTATTTAAAGCAGCTGTTTTACTATTTGTCTTTTTATATAATAATTTATAGTCATCTTCTTCCATTAACTTTTTATAACAATATCCACTAATTGGTATCATAATAATATCTGCTATTATGATTCCTATTACTGGTATTTCTATATTTAGATATGGTAATAAAGATAGAGATAATCCTAATATTACTACTGTCCAGTAGATAGAATAATTATAAGTCATAGGAATATTTTTCTTTTTAAAATGAATGATATTAAGTCTTTCTCCTACTACTCTTCCTAGAACCATAAAAACTGTTAATAAGAAGATGATAGGACTTTTTACTAATACTAATAGGCAAATGCTATGTGTTACGAAATTGGTTATTAAATCTGTCCATAGACTAGCTCTCATGTATTCTTTAGCATTCATATTAAATAAGATAATAGAAAAATATTTTTTTGTACTTGTCGATAGTATCTTGTTATTGATAAAAATACCAATGATAGTGAAAATAAAATAAATATGAATTATAGCTGTTGTAATATGATTTGGAGAAATTATGCTTGCTAGTAGAAAGATAATATAAAAATATAGTATTTTAAATAATAGTATTCTAGCAGTGGATAGAACTAGTCCTAGTATTCTGATAATTTTTTTTGCTACTTTACTTTTGTATAAACTATTATCTGGAAATAAGTCTTTTAAAATAGGTAGACGTTTTAGGTTATAGATAAAAGAATTGATTGCATATGTTATATCTATTTTAAAAGACATTTTTAATGTATTAATCATTTGACTCATCCTTTAAGCTTTCAATAATTTTATCTTTATACTTTTTGGTATTTAAATGATTCTTTTCTACTAACTCTAATTTTTTATTATTTAATATTACTATTTCATCACATAAATCTAGGGCAAGCTCTAATATATGTGTTGAAAATATTAAGATATGGTCTTTTTTTATACTTTTTAATAATTTTTTCATATCTTCTTGTACAACAACATCTAGTGATGTTAATGGTTCATCTAATAGTATTACTTTAGGATTGGCAATAATATTTATTAACATTTGCATTTTATTTTTCATACCATGAGAATATTCTTTTAATAGTTTATCTTGATCTTCTTTATCTATTTTTACTAAGTCAAAATATTCATCAATTGTTTTTTTGTCTTTTATTTTATCTTTATTAATTTCTAAAAAGAATGTT
>CAJLUG010000099.1 GCA_905209745.1 uncultured Mycoplasma sp. | reverse complement strand
AATAAATATATTCGTTTTGAACTACGTAATAACGAAGATAGAGCTGTAGTAACAGTCTTAGGTATCAGACAAAATTTAATGTACTTTAACTTATATGAAAGTAGTAATATGGTTCTAAATCAACAAGTAGCATTAGATAATAACTATATTTATTCTAATACAGATAACCATATCTCTTATACAACAAGTGTTACTTATGATCAAACGGATAACCGTGAAGCAATTATTAATACTAACTATGAATCAACAAGTATGGGATTAAATGTAACTTTATATGATCAAACTGGTAGTCAAGTAAGTTCTTCATTATTAACTGGAACGAGTATTCGTATGGATAATACAGAATACTTTGCAGATAGTGAAGGAGTATTTAGAATTAAATTATCTGGGAAAGTATCTAACTTAAATAAAGATCTCTATTTAACAACGGATGAAAACTTACCACCAGGTAATTATAAAATAGTATTTACACTATTTGCCTCTTCCGATGGACTTCACAACTCTGGAGATTTACAATACGTAGAAGAAGAGTTTGATGTAATCGTTGTAACATCTGGTAATGCAATTACTGTAAGTAGTGTAGATGAAGAACAAGTAATTAATGGTCTAACAGGTCAAAATCAAAAAGAAACAAAAGACTCGACATTTACCATTAAAACATCTCAGAGTTTATCTAATCCAAATATCAGAGTTTCCCTATACAAGAGAAATATTGATAATAAAGATGAGACAACGTATACAGAAGTACCTCTAGAACAAGTATTTAATCATACCTATCGTAGACCAGAAGAAACAGGATTAGTATCTGGTAGTACCAGTGAATATGTAGCTAGTTACGTAGCCCAACAAGAACAAACTGTAACTTTACCATATCAAGAGAACTTAACGAGTGGAACGTATCGAATTGTCTTTAGGTTATATGACCAAAACCAATTAATAGATGAAGATATAGAATACTTCATAATAAAAAAATTAGAGTAAATCAAAAGGAGTTTTCTCCTTTTGATTGAAAATAAGTAAAAAGTATGTTACTCTAATAAAGAATAAGAAAATAGAAGTGGGTGGAACAATGAAAACTTTTTTAAAGGGACTATGGGGATTTGTAGAAATAATAATTATTATTTATGTAATTTGTATGACAGCTTTTCTATTATGTAAAAATAAATATGGCTTTACCGAAATAGGTAACATGTCATTCTTTACAATTAATGAAAATCTTGCAGAATATTTACCCGAGACAAAAGATAATGATTTATTATTAGTAAAAAGTTCTGAGGAAGATATCAAAGTTGGAGATAAAATTTACTATTATGCAACAGCCAATAAAGAGTATATTATAAGAAGTAATTATGTAAGAGAAATTGTCGCATCTGAAGATGGAATGTCTTTATATAAGTTGGATGATGAGGATGAGACAACAATCGCAGCGACTAGAGTAATTGGTAAATATTCAACCATCAATCATGATATCGGTGGAGTACTAGACGTTTTACAGTCAAGAATAGGTTTCTTATTACTAGTAATACTACCAATATTAATTATCTTTATGTATCAAATATATGCTTTAATCATCGTCATTAAATATGGTCAAGATGAAGTAGAAAATAAACAAGAAGAAGTTAAGAAGATAGATACTAAAAAGGATAATGATATAGAATTATTGTAAAAAAAGGAAGACAGACGAAAAAAGTTTGTCTTTTTTTTTGGCCTTCTAGAAAGTTACATGATATAATAATAATTGGAAGGATAGGTCAATATGAAGAAAAGAAGAACCATAATCATACTGTTGATTGTTTTAATTTGTATTATTTACTTAGCTGCAAGTACGACATATACTTCTTATGAATCAAATACTTCTGCCAAAGTAGAAAGTGATATTGCGAGTTGGAATATCAAAGTAAATGATACATTAATCACAACTGCGACAACCCAAGAAATAAATATTGATACCATCAACTGGAATACCGAACACATCAGAGAAGGAACTGTTGCTCCCGGAACATCAGGTAGTCTAGAAATCACAATTGACCCTACAAATACAGATGTTTCTTTTGATTATGAACTAACAATTATTGACCATACCGTAGATGAAAATAAACTTCTAAGTGTAACTTCAGTAACAAGTGCTAGAAATAATCTCACACAAGAAGGAAATGTCTACCGAGGAACTATGAGTTTAAGCGACATCAAACAAGACATAAAAGAAGTTATTACGATAAACTTACTATGGGATGATAAAGGAGAAGACACCGTCATTATTCCAGGAGAAGAAGAACCCACAACAGACGACTTTATCGAATTAGAATTTAGAGCCATTCAAAGAAAATAAGAAAGGAAGATTACATGAAAAAACTAAAATTAAATATGAAATATTATGAACAGAAAAAAAGATTTGTAATTCTAGTTTTAATCATGTTTTTACTAATTGTAGTAGCGATTAAACTATTACAATTTGCTTATGCTTCTTATGAATCAACAGCCAAACTAAATGCCAATATTGATAAAGCCATATACTTATTAGAAGCAGAAGGACTAAGTTTTAATATTGATCCAGATAAAATAGTGCCCTCAAACGATGCCTATATTTATAAATTTAGTGTTTCTAACTTCAATGAAAATAAACATAGTGATATTGATATTGAATATAGTATCAACATCACGACAACAACCAATCTACCATTAACGTATGAAATATATCGTAATGAAAACTACGACGATGAAAATGCTACCAACTTATTTCAAAACGCAACAATAAAACAAGATGTAGATGGCGCTTGGTATAACGTATTAGAAGGAGAAGAGAAATATCTATTTCCTTATACCGAAGATATGACAGATATTTATACCTTAGTCATTCATTTCGATGAATCACATAAACAAAATACCGATGCCTACGCGGATAACTTAGAAAGTATAGAAGTAGAAATTAATTCTAACCAAGTAACAGAATAGAGGTGTTTTATGAACTTTATTAGAAAGCATAAAAAAGCAAGTATCATAACGCTAATCATTCTAATTATCATCTTATTATTTGGTTCAACCTTCGCAAGATATATTTATAATTTAATTAATAACTATATTCTAGAAACAAAAGAATTCTATTTTAATAGTAATATTTTAGCTGCGAATGGAAAAGAATATCGAATCAATAACTGGGATGGAGTAAACGATTACGTATTAACAATTGATGTAAATAGTAGAAAAAGCTCTCTAGCAGCAACACCTAGTGATATTAAGTATGATATCGAAGTATCTTGTCCAAGTAGTGTAGAGTGTAGCCTAAATAAACAAGAAGGAATCATCTACCAAGCTACCCAAACAGATACTTATCAAATCACCATTCACCCAATAGAAGAATTCTATGAAGGAGATGAAATAGAAGTAGAAACAACCGCAACCTCTAGTTCTCCTTATGTAAAATCGTTATCCGCAACCTATCATATCGGAATAGAAACAAGTAATTTTACTTACGATATAGAAGATGCTGTAGGAGATAAATTCTTTACTCTAAACTTAACCAATACCGTAAGTTACTATCAAGTAGAAAGAGCCTTTGGCTCTTATCAAAAAGGAGACCGTATCACAATCGATGAATATCGAAATTTAACGGATGCCGAAAAAGAAAACTGTTTCTCTGCCAAAGTTACACTAAACTTTACCCCAAGAGATATTTTCCTAGATATGACCAATACCAATTACTTACATAGAATACCAAATAGTGAAAAAACAGAAGTAATCAACAACTTCAACTATGTCAATGAATTTAGTTTTAAAATGGATGCTAGTTCAAGTGCCAAAGTCATGTTCTATAAAGATGACCCATCCCAAGACTATACGTATCCTATTATAAATGACACCTCAATCATAAATGTTACAGTAGAAACTGCAGAATAATATTTCAAACCAAGAAATTTTATGATATAATTTACCTAGTATAAAATAAGGAGTGAGTAGTTATGAATCTAATTAGTAAATATCTAACATTTAGAAAAACTAGACTAATTACTTATGGCTTATTAATAATCGATAACCCTAAATACTCATCCTTTATCAAAGACTCTTTCAAAGAATATATCAATAATTATATAGAATTAATCTATCATAAAAAATTAGAAACCCTAGATAAAGTAAATAAAATAACTCTAGATATTATTCAAAAAGAACAAGAAGGAAAACGCCTAGAACAACTAGATACTCTTGCCAGTAGAGAATTATTAGAAACAAACGAAGGCTA
>CAJLUG010000098.1 GCA_905209745.1 uncultured Mycoplasma sp. | reverse complement strand
CACCTATAAATGACATAATATTTAGATTGTGAACTATATCTTTTTTTAGGTTACTCATATATATTGTACCACTTAAACCTATTCTAATATTGGCATTATATAAATGCTCTATTACGGTTTTATAGGTTTTATTATCTATAATATCTGCCTCATCTATTAAAACAATATCCATTTGTGATAAGCTATAAGAATATGATTTTATATTCCTAGATAAGGATTGTACCATTGCTACATTGAAATTACCAAAGGTTATATTATTACCCTGTATAAATTTTATATCTTCATCAGGTAACATTGGTGGAAACTCTTTTTTAAATTGGTTAAACAGGTTGGAATCACTGAGCAATAATATAGTTTTTAATTTTCTCTGAAAACTCTCATGAATTGAAGCGAACAAAATGCTTTTCCCAAATCCTACTGAAAAATCTCCTACACAGATTCTAAAAGGTATATTCCCCACTTTATTATTTAAAAGGTTTTTAAGAGCTACCTTTTGTCTTGGGTATAATTGTTTATCACCTAGTATATCTGGAATCACTGGAATGACATCTTTTTGGTTCCTTTTATCTATAATATTAACTGAAATACCCATATCTATTATTGATTTATAAATTTTGGGTAATAATCCTATTCTAAACCTACCTGATTCTGAGATATATTTTATAAAACCATCCCATTTGTATTTACCTTTTTGGTACATTTGGATATGCCAAGCATTTGGGTGCTTAACCTTATACATTTCAAACAATTTAGAGGATACCAATAGTGGACCCTCTAAACTACACATATTGCCATTATCTATGGTAATGGTCATTTTTCTTTTCTTTTCCATGTTATTTACTTTTTAAAATCATTCCAATCGAAATTTTCAACCAAAGTAGGTTTTTGATAGTTTATATTTAAATTATGGTTTGATAGGTACCTAACCAATCTTTGGTTAGCTTTTTCATTTGATAGGTCCTCAATATTAGGTATACCATTACAAAATTCTAAAGCCTCAAATTGGGCATTTATAAAATCTTCATAATCTACCCCAATATTATCTGCCATTTCACGTGCCCTTAGAAAGTATATATATTTATCAGGTTGAGATTTATAGTTATTACTTACTCCAACCATTTCTAATACTTTATTTGTATATATACTATATATTTCTCTGGTACCTACTGGATTGTTATCACCATTTAATGATTTTAAACTATCATAATAACTTATAATGGTACTGGCATTTTTGATAAACCAAGATGAGCAATATTGATAATTGGGCCTATTAGTTTGGGATAATAATTTGAAACCTATCTCTATGAATTCAAGGTACCCTTTTCTTTTTTGGAAACGATGTGTACTACAGAAATTATTTATTATAGGTACCAATTCTTTTATCTGTATCCATTGAGGTTCATTTTGTTTTATTTTAGTGACACCTATATGCTTTAATTTTACCCTATTAGAGTAAATAATATCGGCTAATAAATTTGCATCACTTATAGAAGAACGGATTCTAGAAGAAGCTTTATCTTGTTGCTTTTTATTAGATATATATAATGACCTGTTATCTTGGGTATTTTCTCTGGCCTTCTTGAAAAAATAATCTAAAAATTCCTTTGGTAAAGGTGTATTACTTAAAGATTTCCATATCTCTATAAACCTACTTTTAGTGATATGGATACCAGGGTCTCTTTTAATTCTTACCATCTCAGTATTTTATTTAAATAACAACTAACTTTAGTATTACTAAATAACACTAAACAGATTACCAATATAACAAATATAAATATAACCAATAATATTAATCCCCATATCCCTGGTATATTCATTAATAAGTATAATATATACCCACATAATACCGTTATGGATAAACATACCATAAAGAATAACCAAGTGGCAAATAGCTTTAAATAAAATTCTTTAAATGAGCTCATAGTTTAATATTTAATTGGTTTTTTAATTCTAAAAGTTCAGTGTAATCCTGATAATGTACTGAATATACATATTTCATAGTAGCTTTTTTCCCTATTGAATTAACATCTTCACCTTCTGGTAAATATACTACTTTTACCTTTTTATAGTTTACTAATTTTAGAGCTAAATCAATTGCCCTATCTTTGGCATCTGGGTCAAAAAGTATTACTACCTTTTCTACTGGTGATTTTATAATTTCATTAATCTGGTATCTGGATATAGCCTTCCCCCCTGAGGCAATTCCTCTGATACCAATGGTTTCAGCATTTATGGCTCCCTCACACAAATATACAGTTCTATACATATATAAGGCATCTTTATTATATATTATAAATGATTTACCTAACCCAGTAACTGAACTATCTGGGTTATTATATTTAGGACCTGAGCCCATAAATAATCTAGCATTATAATATACTAATTGACCATGCTCATGAAACGGTATTATAAGGTATCCGAAATATTTATCTTTAGTACCATAACCCCAACCGGATTTTGCAACTTGATAAATATCAAAGCCCCTTTTTTTTACATAATTTCTGGCAGATTTAGCCAAGGTAGAATTTCCTAGTAAAATAGATTTAAAACCATCTGGGAGATAAATAGGTTTTTTATTTTTAAGCTCTAGATGCTCTTCTTTAAATACATACCCATCATATTCTGAGTTTTCTAATATCTTATAAGCTTCTGCGTAAGTATCCACTTTCTCAAGATACATAACTAATTGCAAAGGTGATGGGTGTTCTCCGCACCTAAAACAATTACACCTATTTTTTGAAAGGTTTATACCAAATTTTCCTTCTTTACCACAATATGGGCACCTAGATTTATCCCAACCATGCCTATAAGTTTTAGCCCCTATCTTTTTCTCGAAGTACCTTTTTAATTTGCCTTTAAAATTTGGAGTTAGGTTTGCCATAATTATATATCTCCACCTCTATGTTGTGATTTATCTTTATTAGCAACTGGGTTCATGACCCTTTTCTTAGATTCTTTTTTAATCAATGAATCTACTATATTACCCACGGTTTCATCATATTTTTTACGAGCCTCTTTTGAAAATTCCTTCCACCTTTGTCTATCTAAATCAATATTAAATAAACACCTGCCTGAAGATTTTCCATCTCGTTGGACCACTACTTCCATCCTTTGTATATTATTGGATTCTTCTTCTTCAGTTGAATTTAAACCAATTATACATTGTGCATTTCTTATAATGGATATAGCTGAGGCAATATCTATATCTTCATATCTAGTGGATTTATGTTTACTACCTTCTCTAGTAACATGTTGAGCAGTCCAAATTGCCTCTATACCCATATCTTTTGCCAAATTATCTAATTCTATATATACATTATTTATACGAGAAACATCGTCTTTATCACCAGTTAATGAAGCTAATTTAGCTGCATAATCTAATATTAATACTTGAATTTTTATACCAAGGTTAGCTTCTACTTTTTGTATTATACTTTTAATGGTATTGGTGTTATCTACTAGAGCTGCTACCCTTTCAACAATAAACTCCACCCCTAACCTTTTATATTTTCTCATGTGTCTTTGCTCCAATTTATCATAGGAACCATATAATATATCTTTACGGGTTTTATTCAAAGTGGATTGTACCATACGTTCCATGATTTGGTTTTTACCATTTTCAGTATCTATATATAATACATTCTTTTTCATGGAAAGGTAACCTCTAGATATATTGATTAATGAAAAAGTTTTTTTGGCTTTTGGTTTATCCAATATAACAAATATACTGCCTTTTGAATACCCACTACCATTTGATAGGTTATTTAATTGCCAATATGGTGTAGGTATAACATCTGGGTCTATTTTTCTCATTAATTGTCTCTTAATTGTACCCCCCACCATTAATAATGGTTCTTCTTCTTTTTGTGGTTTACTGTTCCTTATTATACTTGAAATTTTATTCTGATAGTTTTCATACAAGCTAAAATTAGAAAAATCCATTGATTCATTTAGTGACTTTATTTCAACATAAGCTATGAACTTATATATTTGGTCTCTGATTACATCACTATCTTTTAAAGCTACCTCATATAGCTGTTTTATTATATTATTTATTTTAGGTATATCATCTTGTATTACTAAATCTACATAATCTTTACCCTCTAATAAAACTTTACAAGTCTCTATAAGAAGTGGTTTACTAGGTATTTTAGAGTATTTCCTAAAAAACTTTAATAAAGCCTCCATTATTAAGGCATGTTCTATCAATATAAAATATCCAGGTTTTACTTTAGAAATAACCAATGGTGACTCTTTACACTGTATTAAATATCTTAATACTTCTAATTGAAATTCA
>CAJLUG010000097.1 GCA_905209745.1 uncultured Mycoplasma sp. | reverse complement strand
TTTATTTTTAAACCTAGGCGTTTTACTCTTTGTATTTCTTCATGGTCTTCTTTAAAAGCTACACTATAAGTAACAATCGTATCTTTATCTATATCGTGTTCATGGTCATAATAGATAGGGATATTTCTTTCTTCTAGACCTACTTGGGTAAATTTATGTTCTTTAGCATCATCATAACCTGATACTTCTGCACCTAAATCTGATAATATTTGAGCAAGTGTAGACATTCCAGTTCCTTTAATTCCTATACAATAATACTTCATTTTTTTCACTCCTTATATCTTATTCTATGATAGAATTTTTATCTAATTATCCTTCTTTTTACATTATAACATAAAATTAACATTGTTTTTTCTTAATTTACATATACTTTACTATGAATTCAATTATGATTAGTTTTTTAATTACTACTTTGGCAGGTTTTTCTACGATGCTGGGTGTTTTTCCTATTTATTTTAATCAGAAAAGACAAAATATAATTATACCTTTTTCTTTAGCTTTTGCAGCAGGAGTTATGATCTCTGTTTCTATATTTTCTTTAATTCCTGAAGCGACTTCTTTTATTCAAGAGAAATATTTTATGATACCGACGATGTTATTTACGGGAATATTTATTGTTGTTGGAATATTATTTTCTTCTTTTGTCGATAAAAAAATCGAAGAAAAGTTTTCTTCTAATATGTTATATCGTCTAGGACTTATTTCTGTTATTGCTTTAATCTTTCATAATATACCAGAAGGTATTACGACTTTTTTATCTAGTAATCAAGATTTATCTTTAGGTATTACGTTATCGATTGGTATTGCCTTACATAATATTCCTGAAGGTATTTCTATTGCGATTCCTATTTATTACGCTACGAATAGTAAGAAAAAGGCTTATTTTTATACTTTTATTTCTGGTTTTTCTGAACTTGTCGGGGCCTTTCTCGCTTATTTATTCTTAGCTCCTTTTATTACTTCTTTTGGACTTGGCGCTATTTTAGCAATCGCTGCTGGTATTATGATTCATATTTCTATTTATGAACTTCTTCCTACTTCTTTTCAGTATCCGAAAAAAGCATTTTCTTGTTTTTCTTTTGTCGTTGGTTTTTTCGTTATGCTTGTGACAGTATTTTTACATTAGTTATAGTGTTGTTGGAGCAAGAAAATCAAAGAAAGGAATATTACGTAAGACGCCATAGACAATAAAGATAATAATTACTACTACCCAAACTTTGTTTGGTACTTTATTATATAATGGTTCTTTTTTTGTAAAAATACTATTTAGGATAAAGAATAAAAATATTGGTAATGTAATAAATAGTAATGGATTATAACGAAAGGCTTGGTAAAAGTCCAGTTTAAAAAGAGAAAGTAACATTCTAGTAATACCACAACCTGGACAATAAAGATTGGTTATTTCCTTGATAGGACAGCCAATATAGAAGTTTATTTTTTCTCCTAGATATAAATAAATAATTAGTAAGATGAGTAATATGAGTGCTGTTAATATTTTCTTTTTCATAGAGAAAGAAAAAAAGCGTTTACGCTTTCGTTCCTCTTGCGATTTGATTTAGATCATTTTGCATTAGTGCATAATTAATGATACCAAATCCTAGCAATTGTAATATCAAATATAGTACGGAATTATCTTCTACTGGAAGATTATTCTTTTCTTTTGCTTTTACAAGTGTTTTACCCATTTTGTATGCCCAGTAAATACCATAGATACCGCAAGTAATTAAAGTTAGTAAGAACGCAATTCCTCCTGATGGTGCTTCATTATCATTTGCAGCCATTCTCGCATCATCTGTTAGAACGATGAACCAATAAATTGCATAGATACCACAGGTAACAATGGATAATACAATCGCAACAGCAATATTTCTTTCACTCATGCTCTTCACCTCTCTAATCTGATTATATCATATAGTATATGCGATTACTAGAGTTATTTTGTGGTTTTTACTATACAGTTTTTTAATCTAGTACTTTTTCTAATTCTTTTAAGGACTTATTGATATACTTTATTTTATAAGAGGCTAACGCAGTTTTAACAAGCACACGCATTCAACGTGATATGTTCTTGGAAACATATTATAGGGTCTAATGTAGGAAACATTATATTTTCTTTGTAACTTTTTTAAGTCTCTTGCTAGGGTGATAGGATCACAGGCAATATATATTAGAGTCTTGGGTGTTATTTCTAATAATTTTTCTACTACTTTTTCTTTTAGTCCAGCACGTGGAGGATCGATTATCGCTAAATCGTATTCTTTGGTTATTTCTTTTGTTAAGTTCTCTACTTTTCCTAGAATATACCTGCAATTGGTCTTATGATTTAGTTTTATATTATCTATGGCATCCATCACTGCTTCTTTACAAGACTCTATTCCTAATACTTTTTCTACCATGTCACTAACATAGATACCAATCGTTCCTGTACCGGCATATAGGTCTAAGACTTTTTTAATATTTTTTTCTGTTACAATAGCTTTTACTTCTTCATATAATTTTTCGGTGATTTTACTATTTACTTGGAAGAATGACTCTTTTGATACTTTGTATTTTTTATCACCAATGATAGAGATAATATATTTTTTTTGGTCTTTAGAATTTAATATTTCTTTGGTTTTGTTTCCTATCTTTAGGACAATTTCTTGATTTTTACTTGGTGTTAATTTTTTTATTTGGTCATTTAACTTGTCTTCTACTAAAAGACAGTTTTCAACGCTTACAATATCATTACTTTTCTTAGCAAAAAGACCAATCATGCCATCTTTTTCATGAAGAGTAATTTTATTTCTATAATGATATGGTTCATCATAGACAATTTCTTTTATTTTTTCTTTTTCTATATCTGCAAATTTTTTCATGATCTCTATTACTTTCATTTCTTTAAATTCATTTTCTTTTTGAAATGTCATGTGTGCTAAGTTACATCCACCACATTTTTTAGTGTATGGACAAATTGGTGTTATTCTATCTTTACTTTTTTTCTTTATTTCTACTACTTCTGCCAGTAGATAATTTTTCTTTTCTTTTGTTACTTTTATTTCTACTATTTCTTCTGGTAATGCATCTTCTACAAAACAGATTTTATTATTTATTTTAGTAATTCCACGACCAAAGTGATCTAATTTTTCTATTTTTACTTCCATTTTACACCTCTAGTTCTATTATAACATAGATACATAGTTATTTTTAAATAAGACATACTAATATTGGTGAAGAATATGTTTTTAATACAAAGAATAAAGAAAAAAATATCTGTATCGAAAGATTATAAAGTAAAAGAGATTTTGGTGGATTCTAAAAAAGTATATTTGATTTTTAATGAAGTATTATGTAATACGATGATGATTAATGATTTTATTCTAGATGATTTAATTCGTTTGGATAAAAAGGGATTAAAGCATATTGAAAGTAGTTTACCGGATGCGAATATTATACCAATTACTGAAAAAGATATCTTTTCTTTTGTTAATCAAGGGTTTGCAGTTGTCGTTACCAATAAGCTTTATGCGATTGAAGTTCGTGCTTATTTGGACCGAGGAGTTAGTGAAGCTTCAAGTGAACTTTCTATTACGGGACCTAAGGATAGTTTTACAGAGAACTTTAATACTAATTTAGGGTTAATTAGAAGAAGAATTAAGACGACGAAGTTAGAGTCTTTAGATTTAGAAGTTGGACGTTATACTAAGACTAGAGTTGCGATTTTATCGATTAAGGGGATTGTAAAAGAAGAGTTGGTTACCAAGATTTATGAACAAATACAGAAGATATCGATTGATGGTATTATTGATTGTAGTTATTTAAAATCTTATTTAGAAGGAAAAAAGACTTTATTTCCAGCAGTAATGATGAGTGAAAGACCAGACCGTGCAGCGATGGCTTTATTAGAAGGGAAAGTTGTGATTATTACTGATTTAAGTCCTTATGCTTTAATTTTACCTAGTTTTTTTATTGATTATTTTCATACCGTGGATGATTATTATCAAAAAAATAGTAATACTAGTTTTATTCGAATTATTCGTTTAATTGCTTTTTTTGTAGCGGTATTACTACCAGGATTATATATTGCGGTTACAACTAGAAATTATAATTTAGTTTTCTACCGACTCTTGTTAATTTTAAAAGCAGGACGTACTTTTGTACCGTTTGCTGCTTATATTGAGGCTTTATTTATGATTGTTGCTTTTGAGATTTTAAAAGAGTCTGATATTCGTATGTCAGCAACTACTGGTAGTGCGATATCTATTTTAGGAGGACTTATTTTGGGAGATGCTGCTGTTAGTGCAGGAATTGTCTCTCCTATTAT
>CAJLUG010000096.1 GCA_905209745.1 uncultured Mycoplasma sp. | reverse complement strand
ATACATGCTCGTTCAACAGGACCATACTCATTAGTAACACAACAACCTTTAGGAGGAAAAGCACAATTTGGTGGACAACGTTTTGGAGAAATGGAAGTTTGGGCATTAGAGGCATATGGTGCAGCTTATACTTTACAAGAAATGTTAACAGTTAAATCTGATGATGTTGTAGGACGTGTTAAGACATATGAAGCAATAGTAAAAGGCGAAAATGTTCCAGAACCAGGAGTTCCAGAAAGCTTTAAAGTTCTTGTAAAAGAATTACAATCTTTAGGACTAGATGTAAGATTATATTCAGAAGATAATCAAGAATTAGAACTAAAAGAAAACATCGAAGAAGGAATAGAATATGATCCAAATCAAGATAAAAAGATATTAGCTGAAGATGAAGTTATTGCAGACGGTGACCTAGATGGTTATGGCGAAGAAGAGGACAATGAAGAATCTTTAAATGAAGATAGTGATGAATTGTTTGAAGGACTAGATGATGAAGGAGACGAATTATTATTTAATGATGATTTAAATAATGATGATATCTAATAAAAATAATCAGTTTAGATTTAAATTAATTTAATAGATTTTAAACATAAAATAAGCGACAGGATGGAATTGCAAGAGCGGTGGATAGACTTATTTTATGTTTAAAATCAAAAAATATTATAAAAGTCTAGGGGGAAAAATAGTGGACGAATTAGATATTTTTAATAAGCTAAAAATAGGAGTGGCATCAGATGAAAAAATAAGAGAATGGTCAAAAGGTGAAGTAAAAAAACCTGAAACTATAAACTATAGAACATTAAAACCAGAAAGAGATGGTTTGTTTTGTGAAAGAATCTTTGGACCAACAAAAGATTGGGAATGTCACTGTGGTAAGTATAAAAGAGTAAGATATAAAGGGATTGTATGTGATAGATGTGGTGTAGAAGTTACAAAATCAAAAGTTAGACGTGAGAGAATGGGACATATTGAACTTGCAGCACCAGTAGCTCATATATGGTATTTTAAAGGTATTCCAAGTAGAATAGCATTAATGTTAGATGTTTCACCAAGAAACCTTGAAAAAATAATTTATTTTGCATCTTATATAGTTGTAGATAAAGGAACTTCAGGATTAGAAAAATGTCAAGTGTTAAATGAAAAAGAATATCATGAAGCAGAAGAAAAATATGGTAGAGGTTCTTTTAAGGCAAATTGACCTTGAAAAATTATCAAAACAAATTAGAAAAGAATTAGAAACAGCTAGTGAACAAAAAAGAGTTAAACTTGTAAAAAGATTAGATACAGTAGAAGCATTTAGAATATCTGGAAATAGACCAGAATGGATGGTTATGAATGTTGTTCCAGTTATTCCACCAGAATTAAGACCAATGGTTCAATTAGATGGTGGTAGATTTGCAACATCAGATTTAAATGACTTATATAGAAGAGTTATTAATAGAAATAACAGATTAAAAAGATTATTAGAATTAGGTGCACCAGAAATTATTGTAAGAAACGAAAAGAGAATGTTACAAGAATCTGTAGATGCATTAATTGATAATGGAAGACGTGGAAGACCAGTAACTGGAGCAGGAAATAGACCATTAAAATCTTTATCAGATATGTTAAAAGGAAAACAAGGTAGATTCCGTCAAAACCTACTTGGAAAACGTGTTGATTATTCTGGACGTTCTGTTATCGTAGTAGGACCAGAACTAAAAATATATCAATGTGGACTTCCAAAGGAAATGGCTGTTGAATTATTTAAACCATTTGTAATGAGAGAATTAGTAGGTCGTGGAATTGCTCAAAATATAAAAAATGCTAAGAGAATGGTCGAAAGATTAAGACCAGAAGTATGGGGAATATTAGAAGAAGTTATAAAAGATCATCCAGTTATGTTAAACCGTGCTCCAACACTACATAGACTTGGTATTCAAAGTTTCGAACCAGTACTTGTAGAAGGAAGAGCAATTAAGCTTCATCCATTAGTTTGTGAAGCATTTAATGCTGACTTTGATGGTGACCAAATGGCAGTTCACTTACCATTATCACCAGAAGCACAGGCAGAATCAAGATATTTAATGCTTTCAACAAATAACTTGTTAAAGCCACAAGATGGTAAACCAGTTGCTGTACCAAGACTAGATATGATTTTAGGAAGTTATTACTTAACAATGGTATTAGATGGCGAAAAAGGTGAAGGAAAATACTTTAAAGATCCAGATGAAGCAATTATGGCATTTGAAAACCATGATGTTGGAATTCATGCTAAAATCTTTGTAAGAGTATCAAAAGAAATTGATGGAGAAATTAAAACAGGAAAAATAGAGACTAGTGTAGGTAGAATTATATTCAATCAAGGAATTCCTCAAGATTTAGGATTTATTGATAGAGAAAAAGACCCATTCCAATATGAAATTAGTTTCCCAGTTATGAAAAAATCTATGGGGCAAATTATTGAAAAGGTTATTAACATTCATGGTTTAATAGAATCTGCAGAAGTAATTGATTATATTAAAGCATTAGGATTTAAATATTCTACTTTAGCTGGTATAACATTCTCAATGGATGACGTAAAAGTGCCAGAAGCTAAAAAAGGATTATTAAAAGAGGCTGATGAGAAAGTAGAAACAATAAGAAAACAATATGCACGTGGTTTAATTACAAACGACGAAAGATATAACGCTGTTATTAATGTGTGGGAAGATACAACTAAAAAAGTAAGTAATGCTATGGAAGATAATTTTGACGAATTAAACCCAATTTATATGATGGTTAAATCTGGAGCCCGTGGTAATATGAACCAATTAAGACAAATTGCAGGTATTCGTGGGTTAATGGCAAGTACAACAGGTAAAGCAGTTGAAATACCAATTAAATCTTCATTTGCAGAAGGGTTAGATGCATTGGAATACTTCATTTCAGCCCATGGAGCTCGTAAAGGACTTTCTGATACAGCTCTTAGAACAGCAGACTCTGGATACTTGACAAGAAGATTAGTTGATGTTTCACAAGATATTATTGTTCGTGAACATGACTGTGGAACAGAAGAAGGTATCATAGTTTATGATATTAAAGATGGAAATCAAATTATTGAAAAAATGCAAGAAAGATTAGTAGGAAGATATCCTGTAAAAGATGTAATTAATCCACAAACAAATGAATTAATTGTGGATAAAGATACAATGATTACAGATGAAATAGCAAATAAAATTGTTGAAGCAGGAATTGAAAAGTTAGAAGTACGTTCTGTTTTAGGATGCCGTTCAAAACATGGTGTATGTCAAAAATGTTATGGTATGGGATTGGCAAGAAGAGACTTAGTTTCTATAGGAGAATCTATAGGTATCATTGCAGCTCAATCTATTGGTGAGCCTGGTACACAGCTTACAATGAGAACAATTCACTCTGGTGGTGTTGCTGGTGTAGCAGATATTACTCAAGGTTTACCTAGGGTTGAAGAATTATTTGAAGCTAGAAAGCCAAAGGGTCTTGCTATTATATCTGAAATTGATGGTAAAGTAAAAATTAAAGAAACAAAGAAGAAGAAAGAAGTAGTTGTAACTTCAAAAGATAATTCTAAATCTTATGTAATACCATTTGGTTCAAAAATGAAAGTAAAAGATGGAGATATGGTAGAAGCAGGAGAACCATTAATTGAAGGATCTATCAATCCAGCTGAAATCTTAGAAATTAAAGGACCAGAAGGAGTATATGAATACTTGATTTCAGAAGTACAAAAAGTTTATAGAAACCAAGGTGTTGATATTAATGATAAACATATTGAGGTAATTGGTAGACAAATGCTTAAGAAAGTTAGAGTTGAAGATAATGCTGATACTGATATGTTCCCTGGTTCATTAATAGATATGTATGAATTTGAAGATAAAAATAATGAAGCAATAGCTCAAGGAAAACGTCCAGCAACAGGTAAGAGAGTTTTACTTGGAATTACAAAAGCTTCACTTGCAACTGATAGTTTCTTATCTGCAGCATCTTTCCAAGAGACAACAAGAGTATTAACAGAAGCAGCAATTAAAGGAAAGGTAGATGATTTAGTAGGATTAAAAGAAAATGTTATTATTGGTAAATTAATCCCCGCTGGAACAGGTATGCAAAAATATCAAAATATTCATATTAATACAGAAAAGGAATTAGAAGAGACAACAGATGGTATTGAAGAAAGTGTTGAGACAACTTCTGAACAAAATGCATAAAAAATATATAAAGAATAGTTATTAGGTTTTTAAATCTAATAACTATTTTTTATTGGACGGTAACATTTTTGATTAGGTATAAGTTACAGTTCATTGAGAAATGATTATGTTGTCCAAGCATTGGTTCCAACT
>CAJLUG010000095.1 GCA_905209745.1 uncultured Mycoplasma sp. | reverse complement strand
AATTACGTAAAGGTGGCCAGACACTTGGTAAGATGGTTATGCGAATTAAAGTTGTTAGTGTTGATGGTGGAGAACTGGGAGTTAATCAAATGACATTTCGTTCATTGATTATTAATTCTATTTTGGTAGATATGATTAGTTTTGCAATTTTACTTTTTGCAAATGATACTGTGTATTTTTATGGAGTAGGAACACTTAGTATGATCCAATCTGTTATTATTTTTGCTAGTGCTTTGATGGTTATGTTTGGAGCTAAAAGACAAGGTATTCATGATTTAGTGGCTCATACCGAAGTTGTTCGTACGGATTTAGTAAAGGAGATGGAAGTATGCGAGAATTAAGTGAACAAGAGGTTGTTAGACGAGAAAAGTTAAAGAATATTAAGAATCCTTATCCAGAACGTTATGAAGTAAATTATACTTTAGCTGATGCTAGAGAATTAGAAGATGGAGTTACTGGAGTTAGAGTTGCTGGACGTATTGTTTTGATGCGTAAAATGGGTAAGATGAGTTTCTTAACTATTGGTGATATTGAAGGTAAGATTCAAGTATCTGTTAAATTAGATATGGTTGGTGAAGAGGCTTATCAAGATTTTAAAGCAAACTATGATATCGGAGATTTTATTGGTGTTGAGGGTGAAATGTTTACGACTCATACTGGTGAAAAGACAGTTCGTGCTAGTAGTATTACATTCTTAGGTAAAGCATTAAAGCCATTACCAGAAAAATTTCATGGTGTTGAAGACATCGAGACGATTTACCGTGAAAGATATTTAGATTTAATTATGAATGATGATGCCAAGAAAAAATTCTTATTTAGAAGTAGATTCATTCGTGAACTTCGTAATTATTTAGATGAAGCTGGATATATTGAGATTGAAACACCAATTTTAAATAATAAGGCGAGTGGGGCGACTGCGAAACCATTTATTACTCATCATAATGCTTTAGATATTGATTTATATTTAAGAATTGCACCTGAAACATATTTAAAGAGAGCTGTTGTTGGTGGATTTACAAAAGTATTTGAAATTGCTAGATGTTTTAGAAATGAAGGAATCGATGTTACGCACTTACAAGACTTTACGATGATTGAAGGATATGCTGCTTACTATAATTATAAAGATAATATGAAGTTCTTAAGAGAAATGTTACAATCTATTATCATGAAATTATTTGGTACTTTAGTAATTACTGTTGGTGATAAAGAAGTAGATCTAAGTGGAGAATGGGAAGTAGTTAGTTTCCGTGACTTGATTTTACGATATAGTAATATTGATATTAAAGAGTTTAATACTAAAGAAATGTTATTAGCAAAGATTAAAGAAGATCATATTGAAATTGATAGTGAAGTACCACTTGAAAATTTAGGATATGGAAATTTAGTAGATCAACTATATAAGAAAGTTGCTAGAAGTCAAATAGTTAATCCAGTTTTCTTAACTGAGCATCCTGTTAGTTTAAGTCCTCTTGCTCGTGCTAATGATGATGATCCGACAATTACAGATCGTTTCCAATTAATTATCAATGGTGCTGAAATTATTAATGCTTATTCTGAACTTGTTGATCCAGAAGAGCAAGCACGTCGTCTAGAAGAACAAGCAAGACTAAAAGCTATGGGTGATGAAGAAGCTATGCCTATGGATTATGATTATCTTTCTGCTATGGAAGCTGGAATGCCTCCTATCAGTGGATGGGGTATGGGAATTGATCGTGTCATTCAATTACTTACTAATTCACAAAATATTAAGGACGTAATTTTATTCCCATTAATGAGACCAGTTAACGATCACGATGAAGACTCTCTATAGAGTCTTTTTTCATTAAAATTTCACAAAAAAAATAGTCAAAAGCTTGTAAATTCCTTTTGTTATCAGTATAATGATAATGGGAGGTTAATTATGAAGAAACATAATACATTCAAAGTCGTTCTAATTACATTATTAGTAATGATGTTACTTACTTGGATATTACCAGCTGCTTATTATTCAGGAAGTTACATCGATCAAGGACGCGTCCAAATGGGACTATTTGATTTATTCAATTATCCTATAACAGCTATTTCATACTTTGGTTATATTGCTGCATTTGTATTAGTTGTTGGTGGATTCTATGGTGTACTAAATAAAATTGGTGCATATCGTAGTATGTTGGATAAATTCGTTTCTAAAGTAAAAGGTAAGGAAGTAATTGTTTTATCTGTTATTATGGTTTTAATAGCACTTATTACATCTTTCTGTGGATTACAGTTAGGATTAATTATTTTCTATCCAATGCTAGTTTCTATTATCCTACTTATGGGATATGATAAGATTGTAGCCGCACTTGCCATCGTAGGTTCTTCTATGATTGGTATTTTAGGTACTACTTATGGTTATGGAAACACTGGAATTATTCCTAGTATTTTAGGTAATAATTTTACTGATCAAATGTTAGTTAAGTGGATCTTATTAATCTTAGGAATGGTACTTTTAATTGTTAATACTATTTTATATAGTAAAAAAGCAAAGAAAGGTGCTACTAAGAAAGAATCTGTTAAGAAAGTAGCAGTAAAAGAAGAAAAGAAATCTACTAAGAAATCTACAAAAACTGCAAAAACTACAAAAGAAAAATCTTCTAAGAAAACAAAAGCAGCTGTTAAAGAAGATAATGTAGTTGTTGTTAAAGATGAAGAGGATGATAGTTATGTACCTGCTTCTGTTGATGGTAAGAAACATGTTGTTTGGCCATTAGCTTTAATCCTATTTATCGTATTTGTTATTTTAGTATTAGCATTTGTTTCATGGGCTGGAGCTTTTGAGCTTACTGTTATGGATGATGCTACAACAGCAGTTACTGGATTTGAAGTGTTTGGATTTGCTTTATTTGGTAAATTACTAGGTACTGTTAATGCATTTGGATCTTGGTCACTTGTTGATATGATCGCTGTATTAATGGTTACTATCATTGTTTTAACTTTAATTTACAAAGTTAAATTTGATGATGTAATTGATGGATTTATCTCTGGTGTTAAAAAAGCATTGGGTCCAGCACTTATGATAATTTTACTTTATACAATATTAGTAATTACTACTTATCATCCATTCCAATTAGTTATTTATAAAGCTATTTTAGGAATTACTGATGGATTTAATGTATTTACTACATTTATTGTTGGTATTTTATCTGCATTCTTTAATGTTGATCCAGCTTATGCATTCCAAAGTTCTTTACCTTACTTAGCTAGTC
Source organism: uncultured Mycoplasma sp. (assembly GCA_905209745.1). GTDB lineage: Bacteria > Bacillota_I > Bacilli_A > RF39 > UBA660 > Faecimonas. The sequence goes on along the minus strand of CAJLUG010000095.1, from coordinate 1,220 downwards.
TTGTTTCTAACGCTGATAATTATCCAATTATGGCTGTTGTTTATCAAGCTGCTTATGGATTTACTATGTTAGTTGCACCAACTAGTTTAATCTTAATGGCTATGTTATCTTACTTAAAGATTTCATATGGAAAATGGTTTAAGACGATTTGGAAATTATTATTAGAGTTATTAGTATTATTACTTATTGTGTTTACTATTTTAATTCTAGTATAATAAAAGTTAATTAGACTATTGGCCTTTGGTCAATGGTCTTTTTTTTTGTCAATATTTCGGGGCTTATATTTCTTGAAGAATAGATTTTAACTATTTACAATGAATATAGGAGATGATTTTATGTTTTCAAGATTTACAGAAGATGCACAGAAAGTATTAGTTATGGCTAAACAAGAAATGAAAGAGTTGATGCATCCATATGTTAGTAGTGAACATTTATTACTATCTATTCTTCATTATGGAGATAAAGAAATTATAGAGTTTCTTTTACAATATCATCTGAGTTATCAAGCGTTTCGAGATGAAATTGTAAGAGTACTTGGTATGGGTAGTAAGGAAAGTGAGTGGTTTTTATATACTCCTTTATTAAAGAAGATTATTGAAAATGCTGTTTTGGATAGTAAGGATGAAGGAGAAGAAGTTAGTGTAGAGAGACTATTTTTGTCTATTTTAGAAGAAGGTGAAGGGGTAGCAAATAGAATTCTTATGGGAATGGATGTAGATATTGATAAGTTATATGATAAGTTTTCTCTTATGCTTGTAAAGAAAAAATCGGCTACTTATTCTAAACTTTATATTGATGAAATTGCAATTGATTTGACAGAACAAGCTAAAAAGGGAGAGTTTGATCCTGTTATTGGAAGGGATGAAGAGATTAGTAAGATTATTGAAGTGTTACTATGTAGAAAGAAGAATAATCCATTACTTATTGGGGATGCAGGAGTAGGAAAAACGGCTTTAGTGGAAGAGTTATCTAGAAGAATTAGTTTGGGTATTGTACCTAATGAACTTAAGAATATGAGGGTATTGAGTGTTTCTATGGCTTCTTTGGTTGCGGGTACAAAGTATCGTGGGGAGTTTGAAGAGAGAATTAATCGGATGATTACGGAGTTGGAAGATGTTTCTAATGTAATTTTATTTATTGATGAGATTCATACGATTATGGGAGCTGGAGGAGCGGAAGGAGCCATTGATGCTTCTAATATCTTAAAGCCATATTTAGCT
>CAJLUG010000094.1 GCA_905209745.1 uncultured Mycoplasma sp. | reverse complement strand
TATTCACTTGTATAAATCCAATTTTCATCACTTACATCATGTTTTAATGAATAAGGCATTAGAAAAATTACCAACTAATATCTATGAACAAACTACATTTATAAAAAATGAAGATAATGACTATGAAGTGCTTGATGCTGATGATAGTGTTAAGAATAATGCTTTTATTATTATAAATAAAGATGGTAAAGATATAATTTATCAAAGGTCTTTTTCTAGTTTAGTTCCTTATTCTATTCAAGAGGGAATGGTAGCAAAAAGAATAATTGGTCTTTGTAAAGTAAAGAATGCTTTAAGAGAGGTTTTTGACATACAACTTAATGATGGTAGTGATGAAGAATTATCTTTAGCACAAGAAAAATTAAGTAAAGAGTATGATGAATTTTATAAAAAGTATGGCTATATAAACGATAGTGTAAATGCAAGAGCCTTTGATAGTGATCCAGATTATTATTTACTTACATCTATTGAAAATAAAATTAGTAAAGATGATGAAGAAAATGATAAACCTAAATATGAAAAAGGAGATGTATTTACAAAGAGAACTATCAGAAAAAGTAAAAAGATAACAAGTGCAGAAAATGCTGAAGAAGCATTAAGGTATTCACTTAACAATCGTGGGTGTGTTGATTTTGAATATATGAAAACATTATATCCAAAAGAGGAAAGTGAAATCATTGATGAACTTGATAATTTAATTTATCAAGATCCTGAAAAGATAAATGATTTTAATTATGGTTGGGTAATAGCCAGTGAATATTTAAGTGGTAATGTAAAACAAAAATTAAATTATGCTAAAACAGTTAATGAGGATAATAAGTTTGATAGGAATATAGAGGCACTTGAAAGAGTACAACCTAGACCACTTGAATATGATGAAATAAGTATTAAATTAGGCTCTACTTGGATACCAGAAGATGTATATCATGAGTTTTGCTGTGAACTTTTAGATATTCCTAGTTGGAATAAGAGTCAACTAAAGATTAAATATGCAAAAGAGGTCAATACTTGGTTATTTCAAGCTAGTGGCTTATATGGATATGGAGTAAAAAATACAAGCACGTGGGGAACAGATAGAGCAGATGCTTTATCTTTAATTAAAAACTCTTTAAATCTACAAAGTGTAACTGTTTATGATAAGTTAGAAGATGAAAGGCGAGTTGTAAATCCAGTAGAAACTGCTAATGCTAGAGAAAAACAAGAGGCAATAAAGCAAGAGTTTAAAGAATGGATTTGGAAAGATGAAGATAGAAGAAATAGACTTGTAAAATTATACAATGAACAATTTAATTGTATGAAAGAAAGAGAATATGATGGTAGTCATTTAACTTTTGATGGTATGAATCCAAATATAGAACTTCGACCACATCAAAAAAATGCAGTTGCTCGTGTTTTATATGGTGGTAATACTTTACTTGCTCATGCAGTTGGTGCTGGTAAAACTTATGAATGTATTGCTAGTGCAATGGAATTAAAGAGATTAGGTATAGTTAGTAAGCCAATGTTTGTTGTGCCGAATCATTTGTTAGGTCAATGGGCTAATGAAATTTTAAAATTATATCCTACTGCGAATATATTAGTTGCAACACAAAAAGATTTTGAAAAAACAAGAAGAAAAAAACTTATGGGAAAAATAGCGACAGGAGAATGGGATGCAGTTTTAATTGCTCACTCTAGTTTTGGATTAATTCCTATGAGTAAAGAGTATGAACAAAAACACATGGAAGGACAAATAGAAGAAGTAGTTAATGCGATTGAAAGAATAAAAGCAGAAACTAATGATAGTTTAAGTGTAAAGAAACTAGAACAAATTAAAACTAGCATGGATACCAAACTAAAATCGTTAATTGATAGACCAAAAGATGATGTAGTAACATTTGAAGAATTAGGTGTCGATGAATTAATTGTTGATGAGGCACACTTGTTTAAAAACTTACCTATGTTTTCTAAAATAAGAAATGTTGCTGGAATAAATAATAGTGAATCTAAAAAAGCAACAGATTTATTTATGAAGATAAGTTATGTATTAGAAAATAATGGTGGTAAAGGTGCAGTTTTTGCAACTGGTACTCCTATCTCTAACTCTATGGGAGAACTATTTGTTATGCAAAAATATTTACAACTTGATAGATTGCGAGAAATGGGACTTGAACACTTTGATGAGTGGGCATCAACTTTTGGAGAAATTGTTAATAGTTTTGAAATTGCTCCTGATGGTAGTGGTTTTAGAACAAAAGCAAGATTTGCTCAATTCTTTAATATTCCAGAATTAATGACTTTATTTAAAGAAATTGCTGATATTCAAACATCTAAAATGTTAGATCTACCAGTTCCTAAATTAAAAGGTGGAGATTATAAAACAGTAGTTGCTCCAAAGAGTGAAGAACTTGCTGAATATGTTAATAAATTAGCAGAACGTAGTGAAATTATTAGGAATGGTTGTGATCCAAGAGAAGATAATATGCTTTTAGTAACTAATGATGGTAGAAAAGCAGCACTCGATTTAAGAATGATAGATCCTAGTATGCCAGATTTACCTAATTCAAAAATAAATATGGCAGTAGAAAATATTTATAGAATATGGTTAGAAAACAAAGAGGACAAGTTAACACAACTTGTCTTTTGTGATTTATCTACTCCTAAAAATGATGGTTCTTTTAATGTATATGATGATATTAAAAATAAACTTATTGCTAGAGGAGTACCAGCAGATGAAATCGAGTATATTCATAATGCAAAAACTAATCCTCAAAAATTAAAACTTTTTGAAGATATGCGAAATGGAACGAAAAGAATTTTGATAGGATCAACTTCTAAAATGGGAGCAGGAATGAATGTTCAAGACAAGTTAATTGCTTTACATCATTTAGATTGTCCATGGCGACCATCTGATATTGAACAACGTGAAGGAAGAATTTTAAGACAAGGTAATCAAAATGATGAAGTAGAAATATATCGTTATGTTACTGAAGGCAGTTTTGATGCTTACTCTTATCAATTAATCCAAACAAAAGCAACTTTCATTAATCAAATAATGTCTAATAGTAGTGGCGGTGGAAGAACTGCCGAAGATTTAGATAGAGATACACTTACTTATGCAGAGGTTAAAGCACTTGCTAGTGGCAATCCATTAATTCTTGAAAAGTTTAAAGTAGAAAACGAATTAAAACAATTATACTTATCTAAAAGCAGATATGATAAATCACATATTGAACTTGAGGCAAAATATAATACCGAATTACCAAGAGAACTAAAATATAAAAAGCAATATTTAAGTGGTCTTGAAGAAGATATAAAAAATGTAAAAGACTTGTCTGCTGATAATTTTGTAATTACTATTAGAGATAAAATTTATGATTCTAGAAAAGATGCTAGTACAAAATTTTATGAAAGTTTTTCTCTTTTAAAACCTAGAGAAGAAACTAAACTCGGCGAAATAAGTGGTTTTGATATTGTTGGTACTAAAGATGAACTATGGTACAAGCCAGTTATTTATATAAAAGGTGCAGGAAAATATAAAGTTGAAATTAATAATACTGATGAAATAGGTAATATCTTAAAGTTAGAAAATATGCTAAAAAGTTTTGATAATAAAATTGGTACTGTAAAAGACCAAATTGCTTATACCGAAAAACAACTTATAGATTGCAAAGAAGAACTTGATAAACCGTTTACACAGCAAGAGAGAATTAGAGAATTGCAAAAAGAGAAAGCAAGAATTGATAGTGAACTTGATTTAGATAAACAAGAAAACACTAGGAGTGTCGAAAAAACTAATGAAGATGAAATGGAGAGATAGAAATGAATTTAAAAGATGAATTGTCAAAATTTTTTTCCAATAGTTTTAACAAACGTAAAGCCCCCGAGTATGACAGAATATTATCGTGTAGTTTCAAAGGAGAAGTAAAGGGAGCTTTTATGACAACTGATTGCACTACTGTAAAACTTTTACCAAGTAAATGTAAAACAGGATTAATTGATATTGGAGAAATATTAGATGCTGAGTTTGATAATAGTGAATCATATCATCATAAAGCAATAATATTTTGCGATAAAGATAATGTAGTGTGTGTTTATAATAGTAAAAATGATAGTTATTTTGAAGATGGATATGAGTATTTTGAGCCAGCTGAACAAAGATTATATATTAGATGTAATAGTGATGCTTCTTATGAGGCATTGAAAAACTTTATTAATCAAAGTAGTAAATATCATAATTTTGCCAAATATGAATATGAAATTCCTAGAAAGAAAGCATTTGAAAAGATATTTACTGCAAATGAAAGTGTTATAGATGATATTAAAGATAATGATTTAATGTTAGTGGATGAAAGAAATAATTTTGAACAAATGGAAAGATGATTTTTTTGTTAAAAATCTCTTGCAAAATTTCTTTTTTTAAGTGATAAATAGAACGAACAAAAAGAGCCATTAAATGTACTTAATTTATTCGCTACTGA
>CAJLUG010000093.1 GCA_905209745.1 uncultured Mycoplasma sp. | reverse complement strand
TAACTCAGGTAATAAAACTTCAGGGGGTATTATAATTCCAGATAATGCAAAAGAAGATGTACCTAAAAAGGGTGTAATAGTTTCTTTTGGTGATATAACCGAAGAATATAAGTCTTACCAAAATTTACAAATAGGAGATATAGTAAATTATGGTTTATATGCTGGTAAAGAAATAGAATTACCTATAACCCTAAATGATTGTAAGTTTCATGTAATATCAGTAAATGAAATTTTATTCATTGAATTTAACCGTCAATAGTTATGATAAAGAAAAAGAAAAAACTTTCTGATGATACCCCTAAGAAAGTTATGAGCACAAAAGAAAGAATGATGCAAAGAAAAAAAGAATTTGCAGATAAAGGTAAATCTACTGGGATGATATTTCCAAAAGAGGGTACTATGAGGGTAAGATTGGTATCTCAAGGTCCAGATAAAGAGCTGGGTATGGAAGTTGTACAATTTTACCTTGGTACAAAAATAGGTGGTGTAACTTCTCCAGCTACTTTTGATGAACCATGCCCTTTTATGGAAAAATACCAAGAACTAAAAAATTCTGATGACCCAGATGACCAAGAATTAGCCTCTAAATTAGTACCGAGAAGAAGATATATCATTGGTGGTACAGTATATAAAGATGAAAAAGGTAAAGAGGTAGATACTGATAAAATATGTAAACCAATTCAAATCCCTCGTTCAGTATATCAAGATATTATAGATTTATATCTAGATGAAGATGATTGGGGGGATATGACAGATGCAGAAGATGGTTATGATATTAAAATAACTAGAACTGGTTCTGGTAAAAATGATACTACCTATTCAGTAACGGCTTGCCCCAAAAGAGGAACAATAAATCCTAAATATATTAAAGAAATAAATCTAGAAGAGGTAGTAAGAAGTCAAATGAAATCTTATGATGAATTAGAAGAATTACTAGCAAAGTATTTAAATGAAGATTTTGATAACGATTCAGAAGATTCAGAAGAAGAAAAACCCAAAAAGAAAAAGAAAAAGAAAACACCTTCCGATATATAATAAATTTAAAATATGATATAAATAAAATCAAGGCCCAGAATTAGACATTTTCTTGGGCCTTTTTTTAATCTAAAAAATAACATCATGGCAGATTCTAAAAGTGAACCCCAATTATGGGACATTATAAATATGCCTGAATTTAAAAAGGCAATAGAAGACCATATACATAGTTATTTAACTAGACCAATACTAAGCAGTGATAAAAGGTATAAAAGAACCCCAGCTGATACCTTAATAGATAAAGGTATATTTGATTTTTTACATATCAAGGGTATATTCATAGATATATTTAATAAAAATTTAGTACCATATCCCTATTCAGTAAGGTCATATATTCAGGAACTATGTATACAATGTGCTGTTAAAGTAATGGAAGAAAAAGGTATGTTAAAGGAGGAAGAAAATGGCTAAGAAAAAATCAGGTATAAAGGTACCTACAAAAAATGAGCTTATAAAGAAATATGGCAATATAATAGTATCGGCTAATAATACCAAAGAATCAGGTTTATGGCTGCCATCAACTTTTTTTGCTTTTAATTATACTACTACCGTTTGGTAAGATATTAGAGATAGTAGGTGAGGCAAGCAGTGGGAAGGCAGTGCCACTATATGGTTTAGTGCTTACTTCTAATGGTTGGAAAAAAATGGGTGAACTAAATTTAGGTGATGAGGTTATGGACCCAGTATCAGGTAACCCAATAAAAATCACCGGAATATATCCTCAGGGATTACAACCTATTTATAAAATAACATTTAGAGATGGTACATCTACAGAATGTTCTGAAGACCATTTATGGGAAGTAAGGTTTAGGTCTCACTCTGAATGGAAACACCAAGTATTAACTCTTAAAGAAATCCTTAAAAGAGGGTATATAAAAAGAGATGGTGGATACAAATATTCAATTCCTTCTACGGTACCATTAAATTTCCATAAGCGAGAACTACCTATACACCCTTATATATTAGGGTATATCCTTGGTTATGGTAGTTTAAATAATAAGAAAATAAATAGGATTATTTTTAACATAGGCGTAGAAGATGCTGAATCATTTCAGGAAAATATAACTAAATTCCTTAAAGAAGGTGCTACACTAGAAGATAAAGGTATAAGAGAAAATCCTTTTGGTAAAGCTCATAGATTTATACTTAAAGGATATGGGGAAGAGATTAAAGAACTATGTTTAAATGGTAAACTATCTAGTGATAAGTTTATACCTGAAGATTATATGTGGTCTACTTCCGAAGATAGGAAATATTTATTAGCTGGGTTATTGGATTCTGATGGTACTATCGGTAATATTCAAAAAAACCGAGCAAAATATTCTTCTAGATTCCTATATTCTTCTCATTCAGAAAAATTAATCAACCAATTAGTTCAACTAGTAAGGTCTCTTGGAGGTTTTATAACTGAGCCTAAAAAAAGGGAAAGGGAAATTCAATTTGAAGGCTATGAAAAAAGAGTATCTTATGAAATAAAAACTGGTGGAAGATTACCTTTTAATCCGTTTATGTTATCTAGGAAAAGGTTTCAGTATGAAGATAAGGTATCAAAAGCTTCTCAACATTTAGAGTATAGAAGGGCTATAGTAAAGATAGAGTATTTGGGTAAAAGGGAATGCCAGTGTATTAAGGTAGACTCTGAAAGAGGGTTATTTATGTTGAATGATTATATAGTTACCCATAATACTCTAATAGCTTATAACTTTGCTTATGCTTGTCAACAATTAGGAGGCCATGTTATATGGGTAGATGCTGAACAATCATGGATGAATTCATGGGCAAAAGAAAATGGGGTAGACCCCGAAAAGGTAACTTTAATAAATGACACCCGTATAGAATATATTGCAGATGCTGTAGCAGATTTAGCAATATATTATAGGTCTCAATTAACCCATAATGAGCCTATACTATTAGTAATTGATTCAATTGCTGCTATGGATTGTGCTGACAACATAGATTCTAAATTAATAGATGGTAAAGCAGAAATGGGTGGTAGAGCAAAAGCCTTATATAAATATTTTAGAGTAAGGTCAGAGTTATTTTATAGATTGGGTATAACCCAGATTTATATAAATCAATTAAGAACTGCTCTAAACGTGGGTTTTGGTAAAGATAGTTCCGTTTCTACTGGTGGTGCCGCATTAGGATTTTATGCTTCAATAAGGGCAGCTTTCTATTCAGGTAAAACTTTAACGATAAAATCAAAAGGTAAGGATAGGAAAGTTGGTAAACTAGTTACTATAAGATTAATTAAAAATAAGGTAGCACCACCAAGACCTACAATAAGTAAATGTCCTGTATATTTTAACCCTAAATTCCATGAGATTGGTTTTGATAGATGTTATAGCTTAGAAGATGTATTAGTGGAAAATGACATAATAGAAAAATCATCAGGGGGGGTTTATAAATATAAAGGCAATGTATTGGCAAGAGGTGAAGAAAAATTTCAAAAGCTTCTAGAGGAAGATGATGATTTAAGAAGGAAACTATTAAGAGCTGCTGAAATTAATACTATCGGAACTACTAAAAAGAAAATAGATAAGTTAAATGAAAATTATTATCCAGTAGAAGAAGATATAGAATATGAATCCTATACTGAAGAAGAGGAGGTAGATGAAGATGAAATATCCTAAACGAATGTTAATGATAATCGATGGGTCTAACTTGGCCCATCGTTCTTTTGAGAAATTTAAAAATCTTAAAACACGTAGTGGAGTTAAGACTGGACTTATATTTGGATTTTTAAAGTTATTAAACCAATATGTATTCAGGTTTAAACCTACTTACCTAATAATTACCTTTGATACTAAACAAAGTAAAGAGAGCAATTTTAGAAATCAGTTATTAGGTACTTATAAAGTACATAGAAGGAATATCTCAAAAGATTACGAAAGTTTTAATGCTCAACTAAAATCTTTAAAGAAAATATTAAAATACCTAAATATACCAATAGTATGGGATAAAAAAGGGTTAGGTCATGAATCTGATGATTATATAGGTCATTTTTCAAACTTACATAATGGTAGGGTATTAATAATTTCATCAGATAAAGATTTTTGCCAACTTGTAAATGAACGGGTAAAGGTATATAACCCATTTAAAGAAACCATAATAAACCCCTCTAATTGTTTAGATGTTATGGGATACCGACCAGAAGAATGCGTCGACTATTTATGTTTAACAGGGGACCGTTCAGATGATATACCAGGTTATAGAGGTATAGGTGAAGTAAAAGCAAGGAAATTTCTAGATGAATTTGGGTCTATAGAAAACTTCATAAAAACAAATGGTGAATTCCCTGGTATAGATATGGATGGTATGAAAGACCTTTATTCAAGAAATAGGGTATTAATAGATATAAACGTAGCACTTAAAAAATACCCACCAAAAGAAATACCTATTATTAAATATAAAGGTACTGGAATAAATAAAGA
>CAJLUG010000092.1 GCA_905209745.1 uncultured Mycoplasma sp. | reverse complement strand
CTATAAAAATAATTGTAAAAACACCTAAAATATTGTATATTTAAGATAATAGAAGGTAGATTTTATAGGAAATTTACAATCATAAAGTATCATCCTTTATGAAAAAGAAACTGCACGAAAAAAGGCAGTTTCTTTTTTGATAAAACACCAAAATTAACATTTAGAATACATTATAACAGGTGATACTATGTATTATAATAAAGAAGAGTATTCTATCTATTACGAAAAATATGGTACCAAAGATAAGACCATTTTAATATTACCAGGTTGGGGAGATACGAGAAAAACATTTGACTATTTAATCTATAACCTAAAAGAATATTTTACAATATATATCATAGACTACCCAGGATTTGGAAATAGTCCTTTTCCAAACCATGACCTAACAATTTATGACTATACCAATATGATAAGAGACTTCATGACTGATTTAGGTATCATAAATCCCATAATCATGGCACACTCATTTGGTGGCAGAATTACTACCCTTCTTACCGGCTATTATAAAGAAAAGATAGATAAATTAATATTAATGGATATCGCCGCTATTAAACCAAGAAAAACATTAAAACTATGGTGTAAAGAAAAACTATATAAAATATTAAAAAAACTAACACCTAAAAAATATAGAGATAACTTAAGAAGAGTATTTGCATCAAAAGACTATAATGCCCTACCACCCACTATGCTAGAAACATTTAAAAATGTAATTAACGAAGATTTAAAATATTACTTACCATATATAGAAAGTGAAACCCTTCTAATCTGGGGAGAAAAAGATATAGATACTCCATTAAAATATGGTAAAAAAATAAATAAATTAATAAAAAATTCTGCATTAATTACTTATTCTAATGCTACTCACTATTCTTACTTAGAATATCCCGCTCTAACACTAAATATTATCAAAAATTTTGTAATAGAAAAGAATCGCTAAGTGCGATTCTTATTTTACTTCTTTTACAACCAATTTAGCATGATAATGATAATCTAAATATTGATCAGGAATTTCTGTAGATACCCAAATACGAATAGAATGAGTAACTTCTTCTCCTGCATCTAAAGTAGTAGTAACCAAAACCGGAGATTTTTTTACTTCATTAGATAAAGACTCTACTTTACCATCATCTACTAAATAATGTAAATATTGATAACTTAACCGTTTGCTTTTGCAACCATCTTCACGAATCATATCACTATCTTTTACAAGACGAATCTGAAACGTTTTGGTCTTATCTGAAGTATTTTTAATTTGCACTTGATAAGGATCTTGTTTTACTCCAACCATATCTAACGTCTTAGCTACTGGACTAAGGTCTACAATATTTCCTAATACTTCACCCATATCATTAAAAGATACATCGAAACTACCAACACTAATTGTACTATAATCTTTATGATCTCTTACAGCAGAAAATGCAAAATAACAACTAGTAAGAACTACCGCTAAACAAATAACTACACAAACAAAAGTTAATTGTACTTCTTTGGCCCTTACTCTCGCAAGCATATGCCCTAAGTGAGCACCTTCCCCATGTTTAATATCAGAAACTTTTAATTTTTTAGCTTTTGCTACTTTTTTCTGTTTTGCTCTTTTTTTTCTCTCCTCTAATAAGGCACGAACTTTATGATTGGTAGCCTTCTTTATATTCTTCTCTTTATCTTTCATATTCTCATATCCTTTATAAAAATAGTATATCAAAACTATCTTTTGAAAACAAGAAAAAGAATTGTCTTTTATTCTGAAACAGAAATAGACAAATCCTTTAACTGTTCTTCTGCTACTTCTCCAGGAGAAGCACTCATTAAGTCACTAGCACTAGTAGTCTTAGGAAAAGCAATAACATCACGAATATTATCTGTACCAGAAAGTAACATCGTAAGTCTATCAAGTCCTAAAGCTAATCCTCCATGAGGAGGTGTACCATATTTTAAAGCTTCTACAAAGAATCCAAACTTCTCTTCGATATCTTCCTGAGATAACTCCAAAGCTTGAAACATCTTCTCTTGTACTTCTTGATCATGAATACGAATAGATCCTCCACCTGCTTCATACCCATTAATAACAATATCATATGCTTTCGAATAACAATGTGCTTTATCTGTCAATAACTTATCTACATCACTATCAAGTGGTGCCGTAAATGGATGATGACAAGAGACAAAACGTCCTTCCTCTTCGCTATATTCAAAAGAAGGAAAATCTACGACCCATAATAATGCATAATCTTTATTTTGAACAAGACCTAAATCATGTCCTAACTTAGAACGTAAAGCACCAAGAGAAGTTTTTACTACCATATATTTTTTATCCGCAACAATAAGTACTAAGTCTCCTTGTTCTATAGATAACTTCTCCTTTAAAGCTTCAATTTCCAAATCACTAAGTACTTTACGAACACTACCAGTAACTTCCTCTTCAAATTTTAAATAACTAAGTCCACTCGCTTGATAAGTCTTTACAAACTCTGTAAGTTGATCTAACTTTTTACGAGAATAATTACTAGCTTCCCCCTTTACAACAAGGGCATTGATAATACCACCTTGTTCTAAGACATTTTTAAATACCTGAAAATCTGTATTTTGGAAAACATCACTAATATCACAAATAGGCATTTCAAAACGTAAATCTGGTTTATCACTTCCATATAAAGCGATAGCGTCATCATATTTCATACGTTGTAATGGTAAAGATAATCTAATTCCTTTTACTTCTTTAAAAACAGCTTGAAGTAAACGTTCTGTAAGACTCATCACATCTTCACTATCAACAAAACTCATCTCTAAATCTACTTGTGTAAATTCTGGTTGACGATCACTTCTTAAATCTTCATCACGAAAACATTTCGCAATCTGAAAATACTTTTCTACCCCACCAACCATAAGTAATTGTTTAAAGATTTGTGGAGATTGTGGAAGAGCATAAAACTTACCCTTATTTACACGACTAGGAACCAAATAATCTCTTGCCCCTTCTGGTGTTGATTTACATAAAATAGGAGTTTCTACTTCAATAAATTCTTCTTTATCTAAAAACTTACGAATTGCCATAGTAATATTATGACGCATAATTAACTTGTTTTTAATAGGATTACGTCTAATATCCAAATAACGATATTTAAGTCTAGTATCTTCTAATGCCGTAGTCTCATCAGTAATTTCAAATGGTAAATCCAAACTAGTACTTAACACTTCAATAAAAGAAAGTTCTACTTCAATATCCCCTGTATCTATATTAGGATTTTTACTTTCTCTTTCTAAAACAGTACCACATACTTTAATAACCGACTCACTCTTTAAAGAACTAGCAATATCATAACACTCCTCGTCTCTCACAACCAGTTGAACAATACCACTACGATCTCTTAAATCAATAAAACATACGCCACCTAAATCACGTTTCTTTTGTACCCATCCAAATAAAGTAACATTACGTCCTACATCATCAATACGTAAACTATTATTCTTAACTTCTTTCATAACAATTCCTTTCTAATTACTCATCATGACAAGAACAATCACAGTCATCATGACCACAACAGTCACAACCATCATGATGTGAAAACTCTTCTTCATTAATATCTTCAAATCCAGTATTTAACTTTTCATCTAAATAATAAATCAAAACATCTAAACTAATCATTTCTTCCGTCTTTGTTTTATTATCTTTCATCTTAATTTCATTATTATTTAAATCTTCACTATTAAGTACTGCTGTATATTTAGCATTCAAACGATCTGCTTGTTTAAACTGTCCTTTTAAACCACGACCAGTATATTCTGTTTCTACAATAAATCCTGCCATACGTAACTCTTGAGCTAAATATAAAGCATATTTTTTCTCTTCTTCATTTACATATAATAAGAATAAATCAATACCCTCAGTAATTGGAATAGAAACTTCTTCTAACTCCATTGCTTTTACAACTCTACCAAATCCAGCTGCAAAACCAACACAACTAACTTCTGGACCTCCTAATTGACTTACTAAACCATTATAACGTCCACCAGCCCCAATAACATTATTTACTCCAAATCCTGGAATATCTACTTCTATTTCAAATACAGTATGATTATAATAATCAAGTCCACGTACAATATATGGATTTACTTCATATGGTACTTGTAAAATATCTAAATAATCTTTTACAGTATCAAAACGTTTTTTACTCTCTTCATTTAAATAATCTAAAGTCTTTGGTGCATTCTTTAATAATTCATTATCTTTATCTACTTTACAATCTAAAATACGAAGTGGATTCTTCTCTAATCTTTCTTGACAATCTTCACAAAGCTCATGAATATGAGGTTTAAAATACTCTATCAAAGCATTACGATAATTGATACGTGATTCATTATCCCCTAACGTATTAATATTTACTTTTAAATTCTTTAATCCTAACATCTTATAAATATTAATTGCTAAAGAAATCACTTCTGCATCAGCTATAGCGTCATCACTACCCAAAACTTCCATACCAAATTGTGTAAGTTCTCTATCACGCCCTGACTGTGGTCTTTCATAACGAT
>CAJLUG010000091.1 GCA_905209745.1 uncultured Mycoplasma sp. | reverse complement strand
CTGCACAAGCAGTATCTAAATGGGAAAATGGTAGAGGAATACCAGATATAGAAATTTTACAAAAAATAAGTCAAGAATTTAATGTGAATATCGATAGTATTTTACAAGGAGAACAAAAAAGAAAAACATCTTCCAAAAAATATATTCTGGTAATAGTAATATTACTATGTGCCTTTGTACTGGCAATTGGCTATCTCTTTTTAAATAAAGATAGTTATGACTTTAGTGATATTAAATCAACAAGTACAAAGTTTGAAGTAAAAGGAGTAGCTGCTTACTCCAAAGAAAAAAGTTCCATCTACATCTCTGATATTGAATATTTAGATGGCGATAAAGAAGAAGAGTATATTGGCATGGAATGTATTTTATATGAACGTCATGATAACTTAGAAGAAAAAGTATCTCAATGTGGATCATTAGAAGATAGTAATGAAACCCCAAAAACTCTTTCTGAGTTATTAACAAAAACAGAATTTAAAGTAGATAACTTTACCTGTTCAAATAGTAGTATAAAAAACAGTAACTTATATATTAGTATCAATCTGCTAGATACAAATGGGAAAGTAACAACTTATAAAGTACCGTTAGAATTAACTGGAAGTTGTAACTAAACGCAACGTTTACTAGATTAAACGACGCGTTTATTTTTTTTGTATAAAAATTATGGTATAGTGAAAAAAAGGAGAAGAAGCATATGAAAAAGCAAAAAGACCAAAAGAAAATCATAAAAAAAATAATTTTAATAATTCTGGCAGTACTATTTCTTAGTATTATTATTGCACTAATAGTATTAAATCGTTTAAGTACTGAAACAGAACAAATAAAAACAACCAAAAGTCTAATGACTGAGCAACAAGAATTAGAAAAAGAATTTACGAGTAAGGGATACACCCTAGATAATCCTAATATTATTGTAGATCCTTATCATAATTCTCCCTTAACAGCTTTGGTAATCTTTGAAACAGAAGAAAGCTTATCACCAACTGTAACCATTGAAGGAAGTGACGAACTAACAACTTATACACATGAATTTAGTAAGACAAAAACTCACTATCTACCAATCTATGGTCTCTATCCTGACAAAGAAAATAAAGTAATAATTGAATGTGGAAATGATAAGCAAGAAATTACTATAAAAACAGAACCATTACCTGAAGACTTTATCCTACCAACAAGTGTAGAAAAAGAAGAAGATAAATTAACCAATGACCTATATTTCTTTACGCCATCGTCTAATGGTTATACTTGTGCTTATGATACCAATGGAGATGTACGTTGGTATTTAACAAATACAGCAACTTGGGAAATCAATAGATTAGAAAATGGCCATTTATTAGTAAGTACAGAAAGAGTAGTAAACCAACCATACTATCTAACTGGATTATATGAGATGGATATGTTAGGTAAAATCTATGTAGAATATAGTTTACCAGGAGGATATCATCATGATTATTTTGAAATGCCAAATGGTAATATTCTAGTCGCCAGTGATGACTTTACTTCTGGAAAAGGAACCGTAGAAGATTATATTGTAGAACTTGATAGAAACTCAGGCGATATCGTAAAAACATATGACTTAAAAGACATATTAAATATGGAAGATGGAAAAAGTGAAAATTGGGTAGAGTATGACTGGTTTCATAATAATTCTGTTTGGTATGATGAGAAAACGAACTCTATTACCTTATCAGGTAGACATCAAGATGCCGTAATTAATATAGACTATGATTCTGGAGAACTAAATTGGATTATTGGAGATCCCACAAATTGGAGCGAAGAATATCAAAAATACTTCTTTAGCCCTATAGGTGATGACTTTGAATGGCAATGGAGTCAACATGCCGCAATGATTACTCCAGAAGGATATGTATTTATATTCGATAATGGAAATAACAAATCTAAAATAGAAGAAGAATATGTTCCTGCAGAAGATAGTTATTCAAGAGGCGTTATGTATAAAATTGATACGGATAAGATGACGATTGAACAAATCTGGGAATATGGAAAAGAAAGAGGTAGTGAGTTTTATTCTCCATATATTTCCGATGTTGACTATTTAGAAGAAAATCACTATATCGTCCATTCAGGTGGAATCGTTTATGTAGATGGTAAAAACTCAAATCAGCCAGCCGGAATATCAGGAGCAGATCGTCTAGTAAGTGATACAGTAGAAATATTAGATGATGAAGTAATCTTCGAAATAAAACTACCATCTAATAATTATCGAGTAGAAAAAATGTCTCTATATGGAAATGATACATTTGAATTAAAAGAAGGAGAACAAAAAGGTTCCTTAGGAGAGACCACTCCTGATACTACAAAATTAGGCTTCGTCCTAAACAGTAAAAAAATAGATAAAGAATATAAATCTCATGATATAAAAATTACAAACGAGGAAGACCGTTTAACAATCTCTGGAAGATTTAAACGTGCTACAGAAGTAAAAGCCATCCTTTATCAAAATGGAAAAATAAAAGAATATGAAATTCCAATCAGTAAGCGTCCATATACAGCAATGTGTGTAGATATCTTTACAGAAGAAGAAACAGAAAACGGAATTGTTGTAACAAAATATATAAATCATGAAAAATTATCCGGAAAATATTCCCTTTATATAGAAATTGATGGTACAATATATAAGACAGAAAAATATATCGAAATCTAAAGGAGTAAATAAAATGACAGAAGAAAAGAAACAAATAAACATTCCTATCGTAATAGCAATCATTTGTGTAGTAATAATCTTTCTATTAATATTCTTTTTATCAACAACAAACCAAGATACAGGAGTAAGTAGAACCCTAAAACAAGAAGTAGAAAGTAATATCAAATACGATGACCAAAAAATGAATGTATATTTATTCTGGGGAAATGGTTGTGAACATTGTGAAGCACTAATTACTTTTCTAGATTCTCTAGGAGAAGAATATGATAAATATTATGACTTGTATACATTAGAAGTTTGGTTTAATGAAGATAATAGTAACTTAATGAGTAAATTACTAACGAAATTAGATAAAGAACCAAAAGGAGTTCCTTGTCTAATTATTGGAGACCAAGTATTCTTTGGTTACTCAGAAAAAACAGGAGAAGAGATTAAAAAAGCCATCAAAGAAGAATATAAAAATGGTTATGATGTTTATAGAGAATATCAAGAAGAAGCATGATCCTCATGCTTTTTCTTATCACATTAAGAATTAAAATGGAGTATGAACAAAAATGCGAATAAATAGTAATTATATGATATAATAATACTAGTGAAGTAAAGGAGGAAGGCAAAATGAATGAAAACTTACTAAATAAAGAACCTTTCGATATTAAAAAGAACCGCATGAGTATCTTAGATAACTATGGTGAAAATTTCCAAGAAAAAGACTACATCACAAATCCTGCTATTGGTCGTGATGAACAAATAAAACAACTAATTCTAATTCTTCTAACCCCAGATAAATCAGCTGTATTAATTGGTAAGCCAGGTGTTGGTAAAACCGCAACAGTAGAAGGTCTTGCTTATAGAATCCAAAAAGGATTAGTACCAGATGTATTAAAAGATTACCAAGTAATTAAAATAAATACATCTGCTATATTAGGAACAGATCCTGTGACAGGAGAAGCAAAGATTCAAATTTTAATTGATGAATTAAAAAGTAAATCCAAACTAATTTTATTTATCGATGAAATTCATACTTTAATGGGAACCAAAGGAGAAGCACTAGACTTCGCTAATATGTTTAAACCAGCACTAGACCGTGGTGATATCAAAGTAATAGGTGCAACGACAACAGAAGAATATGAAAGATATATTTTACGTGATAAAGCCTTTGTAAGACGTTTTCAAAAAGTAGAAATAAATGAACCAACGAGAGATGAAAATGTTCAGATATTAATTGGAACACTTCCTAAAATAGAAAAAAGAACAGGTGCTAAAATGATGTATACACCATTTATTCAAAAGAAAGTAATGGAGTTCATCACAGATATTACTAGTGAATTTAAAAGAATTTATGAAATTGGTTCACGTTATCCAGACGTTTCTTTAACTATCGTCCAACAAGCGTTCTCTAATGCCTTGTTTGATAATAGACATGAAGTAAATGTTCTAGACTTTAGAAAAGCAATTGAAAATAGTAAAAATATTTATCCAGATGTCATAAGAAAAGCACTACCAGAGTTTGATAAAATCTTTAAAGATGAAATCAGTGCTTGTAGAACTACAGGTAATATTTATGATACTTTAGATACCTTACCAGAATAGGTATCTTTTTCTTTATTTGATAACAAGGTATAATTTTGCTATAATGAAGATAGAATGAATAATAGAAAGGAGTAAATTCATTTAAGCGCCAGGACGATAAAGTTGACGAGGTCAGTAGTGATCGAAAGATTCGGCGGATGCTACTGCGGAGAAAGTGCTTCGTTAGATATATAGCAAAAAGTAAAATCAAAATTACAACAATATATATATCATCACAAATTTTTTGCATGGAGGAAAGATTATGTGTGGAATTATTGGATATATTGGAAGTAAAAACCCTGTAGATATTCTAGTAAATGGTCTAAAAAGTTTAGA
>CAJLUG010000090.1 GCA_905209745.1 uncultured Mycoplasma sp. | reverse complement strand
TTATTAAATATAAAGGTACTGGAATAAATAAAGAGAAGCTATTAAAAGCTTGTGAAAAGTTTTATTTAGTATCTTTCATGTCAGATAATTTCATAAAACCATTTAAAACATTGAAACCATGGGGATAAAAGAAAAAATCTTAAAAATACAGTTATGTGGTTCATCAGGTACTGGAAAAACAACCGTGGCTAACCAATTGTCCAAAATATATGATATCCCATTTATATCAGGGTCATATTCGGATTTAGTACCAAGTACAAAAGATGAGCCTCATAAAGATATGATTACAAAAGAGGCTAATCTAATATATCAACAAGATTATCAATTATTAAACCTTAGGAAAAAACAACTTCTAGACCCTAATATATCTTCTTATGTATCAGATAGGTCATTTATTGATAATGCTACGTATTTTATAGATAAGTTGGCTCATAGAATTCCAGAATGTGAAGTAGAACCCTTTATAGATATATGTAGAGAACTTTTAAAGAGAACTACTACTCATATCATATTTATACCATATACTAGTGAGTATTTAAAATCATGGAAAATAGAGGATAATAATAAGAGGGTATTGAACAAGTATTTTCAATTTAAAATATCGAGTATAATGGATAATGTATTGCATACTTTGATATTTAAGGATTCTTTATTTGATATGGTAATATACAGAGATAAACTCGGTACCCCTAATCCTTATTATATCGACAATGATACCCTAATAAGGGTACTATATCTTAATTCAATGGGTAGAGAGGAACGTATAGATGTAATAAAACAGTTTATTAAGTTATGAACAAGGAAATAGCAGCTATAGTATTTTCTGATTTACATATACATAAGTGGGCTAAATTCAGTACTAGGCTAGATACTTCATTGGATATATTGAATAAATTAATTAACATTAGTACTGATAATAATGTACCATTATTATTTTGTGGGGATTTACTCCATGAGCCTAATAAAATAGAACAAGATTTGTTAATCACTTTATCAAGGGCATTAAAAGAATTAAATAATAAGGGGGTTAAAATGTATGGGATAAGTGGTAACCATACTTTAAAATATACTAACTCAATAGATAACCATTCTATAAGCTGGGATATGTGGATAAGTGAAAATTTCAGTTTTTTTAAGCTTATAGATTTTAGTAGGGTACATATAAAAAACCTATATATCCATGGAATACCTTATATTGACCATAATATTGGGTTAAATGAATATATAAAAAATATTGATACTGAAATAGGTAAACCTAGAAGTAAACATATATTATTACTCCATACTGATTATCCAGGAGCTAAAGATACTGATGGTATAGAAGTAAACTCAGTAGAAAACCTTAATATAAACTTATTAGATAAGTTTGATTTAGTATTAATAGGTCATATACATAAACCACAAAGGTTATCTAAAAAAGTTTATATGGTGGGGGCTCCATACCAGCAACGTAGAACTGATAGTAATTGTGAATTAGGTTATTGGGAACTATATAGTGATATGTCTATGAAGTTCATACCATTAAAAGGCTACCCTAAATTCATAGATGTAGAATCAGAGGGAGATATAAAAGATGATGGTAATTATTACACAATAATAAGTAAACCAAAACCCATAGAAGATAAACCAATCAAAAGGATAACTACTGACCTATCACCTAAAAGGTTAGTAAAAAGGTATTTAAAATCTAAGGGTGAATTTACTAAGGATAAAAAAGATATATTATTACAACTTATAAAGGATTCTAGTGATGATAGAATTTAGTAAAATAATAATAGAGGGTTTTTGTAGTATACCAAACTTAGAACTACAATTAAACACAGATAAAACTACAATAATCAGGGCAAGTAATGGTCAAGGTAAAACCTCAATATTTTCAGCAATAGTATGGGCAATATATGGTAAAAACCTTAAAGGCATATCTGATGTAAATACTTGGAAAAAATATAGGTCTAAGGAATATAATGGTACCAAAGTAGAGTTATTCTTCAACAAGAATAATTCAGTACATAAAATCATAAGGTGTCAGGAATATAAAGGAGATATAGATAATGCAAAAGGTAAGAATCGGTTGATTTACTATATAGATGCTGTACCAGTAGAAAATAAGAGTAAATTACAAATACAATCGCTTATAGAGAAGAATCTTGAAATGTCCTATAACTTGTTTATAAACTCTATAATGTTTGGTCAAGGTTTAAAAAGGTTGATTCAAGAATCAGGTTCTGATAAGAAAAAAATATTTGAAGAGATTTTTGAGTTACAGTATCTTACTAAAGCTCGTAATTTAGCCTATGATAAATATATAGGTATAAAATCTAAGGTGTCAGAAATAACTAATAAGATATATAACACCGAAATAGCCTATAAAGATATATTAAACCTATCCTCAAATATTGAAAAGGAAAACATTGAACACCAAAAAATGGTAGCCTCTAAAATAAAATCTTTTGAAAGGGAAAAATCCATATCGGCTAAGGAGTTAATAAAATATCGGCATAAGGTTATTAGCTTAAAGGAATTAGAGGCAAATATTCAAAAGGTAAAAACAGAAATAAATTCCAAGAAAAATAGTATTAATATAGCTAAGGGAAAAACTAATATTAGTTTAAAAGAGTTACTAGAAAAGGTTATAAAGATATTAAAGCTTGGAGATATATCTAAAGCATTGAAAATATTAGTAGATATTAGAGAAGGATTTAATAACTTAGAAAAATATCTGCAAGAGTTAAATAACCTTGAAACTAAATTATCAGGGCTAAGAGATAAAAAATCCATAGTTGATAATGCTCAGTATAAAGTAAAATCTATTACTGATAAAATAAATAACCTTGAAAATTCAATTCAGGCATTAAAATCTTCTAAACCTAAATCCAAATCTATTAGCGGTACAAAGGATAAGTTAGAAAAGTATAAAAGGGAATTATCCATATTAGAGTCTAACAAAAGTAAATTATCTTTGGATTTAAATTTGTATAAATGGGCCTATGAAGAACCACTTAGTAATAATGGTATAAAAGCTTTCTTATTTGAAAGTTCTTTGGATTATTTAAATGAAACTCTAAGAACCTATTCAGAAGTTTTAGGTTTTGATATACAATTTGGTGTAGACCTTGAATCCTCAAGAAAAGATTTTAATACAGTAATTACTAAAGATGGTGTAGATGTATTTTATGAGGAACTCTCAGGTGGTGAAAAACAATTAGTAAATTTAGCAATGGCTTTTGCCATGAATGAGGTAGTAAGTAAATCAAAAGGTATAAATATAGCTTTCTTAGATGAGGTATTTGAATCATTGAGTCAAGATAATATAGAAATTGTGGTAAGCTTGGTAAAAAAGATATACCAAGGAAAGTCCATATTTATAATTACCCACCAAGAAAGTTTACCCATATCAAATTCTAAGACCCTTATTGTTAATAAGAATCATGGGCTATCATACTATCAATGGTAGGTATTACTATTTGAAAATAAAAATATAATATCATGAGTACTAACAGTAAAAATAAGGGAAATAGGTTTGAAAGAACTATAGCTAAATTTTTTCAAGATTGGACGGGTTATAAGTTTAGTAGAACACCAGGTTCTGGTGGTTGGGCTAAAGCTAAGGATTCTTTTGGTGATTTAGTATGTACTGATGAGAAACACTCTAGAAGATTCCCTTTTAGTATAGAATGTAAATCATACCAAGATTTGAAGTTTGAACATATCTTATTGGGCACCAAATCATGCAAAATATTATCATTCTGGTCACAAGCAATATATGATGCTGAAAGAGCTAATAAAATCCCAATGCTGGTAATGAAATATAATAATATGCCAAAAGGGGAAGCTTTTATGATGGTAGATGATAGATTAATAAACCTAATCAATCACCAAGAATCAAATTTAAAGAAACCCACTATGGTTATAAATACCCAAGAACATATATTTGGGGTTTATATGTTATCTGATATAAAAAACATTAATTATAGCTTATTGTATAAAGAGGCTAGAAAACTATTAAAGAAGTAGAATTATGAAAAACCTTTACATATATTGTATCTGTAGAATAACCAAATACTGGAAAACCATTAATCAAGATTTAGTGTGCAAAGGGTATAAAAATGTAAAGGCTTATGTACCTACTGTTAGTATATTAAAAAGTTCTAGAGCTGGTAAAGATACTTATGATGAAGTACCATTACTGTTTAACTATGGTTTCATAAGGATGAGTACAAAAAAAGCCTATGACCGCCAATATTTAAGAAAATTAAAAAGAGATATACCTGGAATAATGGGTTGGCTATACTCATTAGAGACTATGCACAATAGGAAAAAAAGAATAAGAATAGATGAATCGGAATTATTTGATGATTTTTCAATGGTAGCTTCTATATCAAAGAAACAGTTTAAATATTACAAAGAACTTTCAAAAATAAATCATATATATTCTGCTAATGATATAGTTGGATTAAAAATAGGGGATTATATAACTTTAAGAGGGTACCCATTTGATGGTATAGGGGCTATAATAGAAGAGGTTAATTTACTTACTAAAGAAGTTACTGTAAAGATATTCCCAGGTAAAAACTCCTTAGTATTATCATTACCAATTGACAATATCTTATACTCTATATATAGTGACTATGATGAGGATGAGCTTAAAACTTCTAATATAGAGTTTGATATTAATCAAATACCAGATAATGCAGTAGATGAACTTTTAACTTTAAAACAATTCTAA
>CAJLUG010000089.1 GCA_905209745.1 uncultured Mycoplasma sp. | reverse complement strand
TAAAAAGGGAAATAGTAAAAAAATTAAATTTACTGTTAAAGATTCAAAAATCGACATATTTATCACCTATTTCATTGTATGCAACTTACTTGTCGTATTTTGTCGAAATTTGGAAAAATATGATTAATTTTATGTTCACTAACAGTTTACATACTATTTTTTGTTCTTGTTAGATAATGTGGATATGAATAAATATGAAGTAAATATCTATGAACAAGTTGCGAAAAATATTAAGAAATATCGAAAGTTAGCTGGGCTTACGCAGGCACAGCTTGCGGAAAAGATTGGGGTATCTCATGAATTTATTCGAAGGATTGAGTCTAAAAAAGGAAAGAAAACCTTTTCTTTTCAAACTTTATGGAATATTTCTTTAGTACTTAATGTTAGTCTTAATCAATTAACAGAGATTGATACCGATGAGTTTAAAAAGTAAACTCATCTTTTTTTATCACAAAGAAAAAGATGGATTATTTTAATCCATCAATATATTTTTTTAATTGTTTTGATTCAGGACCTAAGATAATTTTTAGTTGATTATCGATTTCAACAATACCTTTTGCCCCTAGTTTTTGAATTCCTTCCTTATTTGCTTTACTAACATCTTTTAAAGTTACTTTGAAACGTGATAGATTTGTTTCTGTTGAAATAATATTATCTTTTCCACCTAGTAGTTCTACTAGTTTATTGAAATCTACTTTTGCATCTTTTTTGGTTGCTTTTAAAATTGCTAGTAAAATGATTAAAAGAATTACTCCAATAATTAAATATTGATATTGCATATTATTATCACCTATTAAAATTATACAATAGTTTATGTGAAAAAGAAAGAGTTTTATGCTCTTTCTCTTATTATAATGACTCTAATTGTGGTCCTAATGTCTCTAATTTGGGTTCATCTTTATGAGCGATTTTTTCTACTCTTTTTAAGAAAGTTTCTGCTTCTTCATTTTCATATCCAGAAAAGCATACTTCTTTAATTTGTTTTTGATCAAATACACAAGTAATATCAGAACGAAGAACTCCTTCTGGGAATACGCATCCACAGTAATCATATATTTTATCTGGTTCTTCTTTGGTTTTCATACAATATCCTATAATCATTACTTTTTTCGTACCACCTTCTAGTAGTACAACACTACCTAATGGTAAACATTTATCCTGCTTCATATTCTTACCTTCTTTCTATTCAAGTTCTTCTTTTTGTTCTGTTGGTTCTTGATAGTTATCTTCGATTTTTACTTCTCCATCACTATCATCTAATACTAATTTGTTTACATTACCTGCTTTGTATTTTGTAGATTTAGGAGCATTTTCATCTGATAAGTCTCCTTCGTAATCTCCTAAATATGAGAAAGCATCTTCTTCTCCTATGTTATCCTCATATGTATTATCTTTTTCTTTTTTATCTTTAATATATTTTGCTCCAGCTACTGCAGCACCTGCCGCTACTCCTACTCCTAGTATGGTTGGTACTACATTTCCACCGTCATTTGAGCCAGCACTTCCTCTATCGATACTAATTACATCTAATTCTTCTCCGGCACTACTTGAAATATTGGTATCACTATCTGGTGCCGATGGTGTTGTTTCGGCGATATTGGTACCATCTTCTGTAGTTGGTGGTATAATCTGGTCATTATTAGATGTTGCGTAGTGATTATTATTTCCACTTGGTCTATAACTACTTCCGCCACCATTATTGTTGTTTCCTCCTACAGGAGTTCCTGGTCTACTAGTTGATGAATTGTTATTACTATTGTTAGTATTATTACCATTATTATTTGTTGGCGGTACTACTTGATTATTATTTCCACCTTCTGATGGTTTGTTATTATCACCTGTATTGTTGTCTTCTGTATTGTTATCGCCATCATTTGGTTTTTCTGTATTATTATCATTATTTGTATCATTACCAGTTGATGGTTCTTCTTTATTATCTTCTATCGGAGTCTCTGATGGCTTTTCATTACTACTTGACGTTGAGTCTTCTACTCTTGCTTGATTAACCGTAGAAAAAGCTGTCGCAGTAGTAATTGCACCGGTGCCAGAATAAGAACCATATCCTCCTGTTCCTAAAGTGTTACCAGGAGTGTTGCCAGATGGAGTATCGCCATCACCTGTATCAGTGGGTGGCTCTTTTTCATCTGAATTGTCATCGCTTCCTTCATCAACTTGACTTTCAGCTAATGCCGATAATTTAGCATTGGTTTCTGGATCAATATTTTCTAAAAAATCATTTTTAGAGGTAGCCATTGTCTTTTCATTTATTTCTCCTGCTTTAATTTTATCTGCAATTACTTTTAAATTTTCATCTGATACCAAAAGTCCTGCTGACATAATATTTTGTAACTTTTCTAAAAAATTATCATTAATTCCTTCCGCTTTTTGATAAGCATCAACACTAGTACTTACACTATGATATATTGTTCCTAAATCTGTATTGTAACTTTGTAACTCTGTTAATTGTTCTAACAATACTTCTACTTCTGAAGTTATAGCTCCGTGTTTCAAATCTTCTTGAAGGAGATATGGATAATGATTATTTTCAAAATTTGTACTAATTTTACTTAGCTTGGCATCATAAATTTCTGACAATGTTTTTTCTGTTTCTTTTAATAAGTTATAATCAAAACAACTATTTAATGTTTCCATTTTCTACCTTCTTTCTAACTAATTTCAGATGATGCAATTTGTGCTTTCTTTAATTTTATTTCTAATTCTTTTAACTCTTGCTCTTTTGGTTTTAATGCTGTTTGGCATTCCACAATTTTATTGTACATTGCACCAGATAAATTAGTAGCTCTCTTATATTCTGTACTGCCATACTCTGCTATTGACTGTTGTGCTTCGTAAGTAATTTTTTGTTGTTTGTAGTTTTCTATATTTTGTTTTAATGCAGCAATATCTGACTTTAATTCTTCAATTCTTTTATTTAAGCATTTGATGAATTGATTTAGTTCTTCTATTCTGTGTTCTTTTGCTTTGGTATCTGTTTTTTCTATTTGTTCTAAACACTCATCATATTTAGTTTTTAATTTGGTAATTAATTCTAATGTTTTTTCGTGAAAAATAGGAATACCATCAATATTTGCAGCATAAGCATTTAGTCCACCAGACTCTAACTCTTTTTCTAATACAGTAATCACATCAGTTTCTATCTTTTTGGTTTCTTTTTTTGTTTCATCTAATTTTGATTTAATACTATCATACTTTATAAAGTCTGTTAGTTCATTTTTATATGTTATATCTTCTATCTTTGGCATCGTTACTCCTCCTTTTATCCAGTATATTGTAAATAAAAGAGTCATTCTTTTACTTACAATACACTGCATGTGCAGTGTATTTTTATCCTTGTTCTGATGTAGACCAACTGTTAATAGCAGCCATTACGTTATCAATTTCTTTATTAAAGAAACTTTTGTATTGTGGGAATTTAACATCAGCAAATTCATCCCACTGTGTTTTAAATGTAGCTGAAGATGTACCATACCATACTGACTGGTTATTAACATTTTCATTTACTAAGTTTGTAAAACTATTAAATAAAGTTGTTAATTCATCTAGGTTTGTACTAATTTCACCTTTAATTCTTGTTAACTCATTATAATTTAAAGCCATAAATATCCTCCTTATCCATTAATTGCATTCATTGTTTGTTGTTCTGCTTGTGTATATCTATCGATTTGTGTTAATACTTGTTGTTCAAATTTTGACATTTGTTCATAACCTTCATCCATATTTTGTTTGAACGTATTAAACTGTGTTAATAATTGTTGATATACAGCCTCTGCTGCAGGATCTTCTACCCAATGATTATGCATTTCATTAATTTTTGTTTGTAAAGCATTTACTAATTCATTATATCTTTCTTTATCGCGTTTAATTTCTTGTGATAGAGATTCCATTCTTTCCTTATTGTAATTTGTCATGTCTCCAAATCCCATATCATTCACCTCCTATTATATTAAGAATATTTCTACCCTTTATATTCTTATATACTTATTATAGGTTGTTTTGTAAAATATAGTCAAGTTTGTTTACATTTTTTAATGTTAGTTGACATATGATTATTATGGGTATTTATAAACACCAATTATGTTTTTTGGAATACTTTATATTAGATAAAGATTAAGAGGTGGTCATATGAGAAATAATAATTGTATTTTAAATTTACTTAAAGTCATCGATATATTACAGAGAAACTCATCTAGTAGTAAAAAGATAGGAGAAGGTTGTACTCGTCCCTTTCTAGGTCCAGATATTATTTCATCTTGTTATAACACACGTCCTATTTCTTTATATACTAAGAATGGTACCATTTTTACATCTTCTGGTAATTCTATTTTTAGAGTGGAAAAAGTGAGTCGCTCTTGTGTTACATTAAGAGGTCTTACTCTTTCTAATGGTAGTTATATCGCTACTAATCAACTTGTTACCATTAATCCTAGCTGTATATGCGTTGTTCGTTGTTATCCTGATACTTCTATCACCTGTTTATAGAAAGGAGGAGATGATATGAGTTGTGGAGACGTTAATGTTAATAATGATTGCGGTTGTCTTGCGGAGATTCTAAAGAAAATATTATTATTACAAAGACAAGATTATGATAATGAGCATCATAATGGATGTGATAAACCTTATTTAGGACCTATTTGTAATACTATTTGTTATAATACTCGACCTATTATGTTATATAATTGTTGTACTGGTACTCCTTGGAGTTTTACTTTTAC
>CAJLUG010000088.1 GCA_905209745.1 uncultured Mycoplasma sp. | reverse complement strand
CTATTAAGAAGGAACTATCTAAAACTATCTTTGGACAAGATAAGGCTATTCATAGTATGTCTGAGGTTATTTCTTCTTCGTTTGAAAGAGAGAGTCCTTGTTCTATGTTATTTGTTGGTGGCACAGGATGTGGAAAAACGTTTTTGGTAAAAGAATATGCAAGAATTTTTCATTCTAAAGATAGTTTTATTAAGTTAGATATGAGTGAGTTTAGTGATAGTAATTCTGTTTCTAAAATTATTGGTTCTCCTCCTGGATATGTTGGTTACCAGGATAAAAATACAGTGTTAGAAAAAGTAAAATTACATCCACACTCCGTATTATTATTAGATGAAATAGAAAAAGCACATCCTTCTATATTAAAACTATTTTTACAAGTACTAGATGAAGGGGTCATGACTACTTCTTATGGAGATCCTGTTAGTTTTAGAAATTGTATTATCTTTATGACATCTAATTTTGGAAGTAGTGAAAAAAATATTGGTTTTTTAGATGGAAAGAAAAGTTTTGTTTTAGATAAAGTAAAGAAATTTTTAGGAGTAGAACTCTTGAATCGTATCGATAGTGTTATTGTTTTTTCACCATTTACAAAGAAGACGATGGAAAAAATTATTTGTTCTAAGATAGAGGAGGGAAATTATTTTATTCCTGAAGATAAAAAAGAGGAGGTTATTCGTGAGGTGCTTGAGGAGTCTAATTATCAGGAGTTTGGTGCTAGAAGGGTTCAAAAAATCCTGGAACGTTTGAAATTTAAGAATAGTTCCTACATATAATTGTACTTTTTCTCATTTTTCTATGATATACTATTAGCAAGTGAAGGTGATATTATGAAGTTATATAATACTTTAACTAGAAAAATTGAAGAATTTGTTCCTAATGAAGAGGGAAAAGTTAAAATATATACTTGTGGGCCTACGGTGTATCATTATGCACATATTGGTAATATTCGTAACTATATTGGTCATGATGTTTTAGATAAGACACTTCGTTATTTAGGTTATGAAGTTACTAGAGCGATGAATATTACGGATGTTGGTCATTTGACAAGTGATGCGGATACTGGGGAAGATAAGATGGAAGTTGCTAGAAAAAGGGAACATAAGTCTGCGATGGAGATTGCTAAGTTTTATACAGATGCCTTTTTTACAGATTTTAAATTAGTGAATTGCCGTATGCCAGAAATTGTTTCTCCAGCTACTGCTAATATTGATTTTTATATTCAAATTATTGAGAAATTACTTCAGGATGGATATGCTTATTTATCTGGTGGTAATATTTATTTTGATACTTCTAAGTTGGAACATTATTATGCATTATCTAATCAACAAGAAGATGATTTGGTTGTTGGAGCTAGAGAAGGTGTTTTAGCAGATAGTAATAAGAGGAACCAAACTGATTTTGTCTTGTGGTTTACTACTAGTAAATTTGAAAACCATGAATTATTATGGGATTCCCCTTGGGGAAGAGGATACCCTGGATGGCATATTGAATGTAGTGGTATTTCTATTAAATATTTAGGTGAGTATTTAGATATTCATGGTGGTGGAGTAGATAATATTTTTCCACATCATACTAATGAAATTGCTCAAAGTGAAGCTTATTTGGGACATAAATGGTGTAATTATTGGTTCCATAATGAACATTTATTAGATAAGGTAGGAAAAATGAGTAAATCTTCGGGCGATATTCTTACGATTAGTGAGTTGAAAAAGCAAAAATACGACCCTTTAGCGTTTAGATTTTTATGTTTGAACTCTCATTATCGCAATCAATTGGTATTTTCATTTGAAGCACTTGATCAAGCTGCTGTTACGTTGAAAAAGTTACGTAACCGTATTTCTGCTATCAAAGAAGAGGGAGAATATAATGAAGAACAGTTTTTAGAATACAAGAAGAAATTTACGGAGCAATTAGAAGATGATTTAAATACGGCTAATGCAATTTCTGTTTTATATGAATTGTTAAAAGATGAGTCTATTTCTATGATTACAAAACGTCGTTTAATTTTAGATTTTGATCAAGTGTTATCTCTTGATTTGGTTCAAAGTAAGAAAACTGTAGAAGATGATTCCTTTATATGGGACGCTATTGAAAGAAGAAAAGTAGCAAAACAAAATAAAGATTTTCAGTTAGCTGATATGATTCGTGATGAGTTATTACAACAAGGAATCCGTTTAATAGATAGTCGCGAAGGAACTACTTATGAGATTATAGAATAAGTAGGTCTTTTTGCTTTTTTAAGGTTGAGGTGTAATATGAAAACAGTAGAAGTTAATTCGTTAGTACTTGCTTATTTAGGTGATACTATTTATGAAAATTATGTGCGTAAATACTTGATAAAACAAGGATTAAGTCATGTGGATTTATTACAAAAGGCAGCTGTTAATTATGTCAGTGCTAAAAAACAAGCTTTCTATTTACAGAAGATGATGGATGAAGGTTTTTTATCAGACGATGAGTTGATGATTGTTAAAAGAGCTAGAAATTATAAGACGACTAGTCATCCTAAAAATTGTGATATTATTACTTATAAGTATGCAACTGGATTGGAAGCTTTGATTGGTTATTTAGAACTAGAGGGATTAGAATCTAGAATCAAAGAAATTATGAATTATATATTGGAGGATACAGTATGTTAGTCTATGGAAGAAATGTAGCTTTAGAAATTTTAAAAAATCCAAAAAAGGTATCAAAGGTGATTTTACAGAATGGTTTTGATGATAAAAAAATACTTTCTCTTTTAGAAAATAGTAAAATCTCGGTAAAATATCAGTCAAAAAAAGAAATTGATCATTTGGCAGATGGTGTTCATCAAGGTATACTTTTATATGTTCGTGATTACCAATATTATCCTTTGGGATCATTACTTAAAACTGAGCCATCTTTTGTTGTACTTTTAGATCATATTGAAGACCCACATAACTTTGGAGCAATTATTAGAACTTGTGAAGCTGCTTCTGTAGATGCAATTATTATACCTAAAGATCGTCAGGTACCAGTTAACGCTACGGTGATGAAGACTAGTGTTGGTACTTTAGATAGTATGAAGATTGTTCAAGTTCCTAATTTGGCTACTACTATTGATCAGTTAAAAGAACATGGTTTTTGGGTTGTTGGAACAGCGTTAGATGATAGTGTTGATTATCGAGATATTGATTATTCTGGAAATATTGCACTTGTCATTGGTAATGAAGGAAAGGGTATATCTAATTTAGTTAAGAAAAAATGTGATTTCTTAGCTAAAATACCAATGTATGGTACTACTAATAGTTTAAATGCATCTGTTGCTTCTGGTATTATGATTTATGAGGTAATCCGAAATAGAAAGTAGAGGTCTATTTTGAATTATAAAAATGTTAATGATTATGAATTGTTATATTTAATTGGTGAAGATAGTGATGATTATTACGATATTCTTTTAAAAAAGTATTTGCCTATGATTAAGTCTTTGGCTAAGAAGTATTTACCGATGATTGAATGTTATGGTGGAGAAATGCAAGATTTGATTCAAGAGGGATATTTGGGTCTTAATAACGCTATTATGCATTATAGGGAAAATCAAAACTCTCTTTTTTATACTTATGCGCGATTATGTGTTGATCGGAAGATGTTAGGTTATGTTAAAATGTTAACTGCTAAAAAGAATATTCCTTTAGCGATGAGTATTTCTGATGATCATTTTTTGTTTCGCAATATTCGTGATAATTCTTATGAAAGTTTATTTTATCAATTTCAGGAATCTGATTTAGAAGAAGTCTTTTCTCAGTGTATTTGTTCTTTGGACTTGACGGCAAGTTGTGTTTTAGAACTTCGTTTTAATGGTTTTACCTACCGAGAGATTTCTTTACTTTTGGATATTTCTAAAGGTACTGTTGAAAAAAAATTATCTCAGGCTAGAAGAAGAATGCAAAAGTTATTGGAAAGTTATTTTTGAAATTGAAAAAACTTTCTTTTTAGTTTACAATTATAATAGGTGATGATAGGATGAGGGGACAAAATGATGCAATAACATTTCGTGAATGGCTAGATAGTTCTCATACACAAGAGGAGTTGCGTGATGTTTTTATTAATATGGATCTCGCTATGAAGTATATTCATGAACAAGGCTATTATATTTCTTCTATTACTCCTGATACTATTTCTATTTTAAATCATTCTATCCGTCAAATTCAGTTTCGGTCATTAGCGGAACTTCCTGATACGCTTCGTGAACAAAAAGAAGTTATTCATCAAAATATTTTTACCTTTGCAGTATTTAATATAGGTGTTTATGCTGACTGCTTGCCTTATTTTACAAATGAGACTATTAAGTTTTTAAAGACTAATTTTTCGATGTTTGCCGACTTTATCCCTAATTCTGATGTTCCTTATTATCGGGGAATCATTGAAAGAGGAGCTTCTGTTTACTTTAGTGATTATGTTGCGGAGAAAAAGAAAAAAGACTTAACAGCAATAGAGAATGATGTTTCTTCTGCAATGTCTTCTTCTAAGAGATTAGTAAAAAGTAATGGCAATTATTCGGCAGAAGATTTTCTACCACATAATGATAAAGAAAATCAAATGATCTATGCTGATTTAATGAAGAATAATGGTGCGTTTGCAAGAGCTATGATTTATCCGATATTAATTCTTATCATGGGAATTGTTGCGGTTGTGATATCTTATTTATTTCAATAGAAAAGTTGTTGACATTTTCTAGTGTTTATGCTATTTTAATGGTGAACACGGAAAGTGT
>CAJLUG010000087.1 GCA_905209745.1 uncultured Mycoplasma sp. | reverse complement strand
CCCAAAGAATGTAAATCTCTTGTATGTACCATCGAAATAGGTAAAATACCACGTCCTTCTTTTCCTTCTGTTTCTCCAAATAACTGTTTTAACCATTCCATGTAATTTGCCATATCTTCTTCATAAGTAACAAAGTTTTCAACAACCTTACCTTGATCAAACATCGTACGACGAATAACCGCATATAAAAAGGCATCTTCTCTAAATTCTAATCCCTTAAAATATCCAGAAATTAACTCATTAATATCTAAAACAAAAGATAAAGGAAATAAATGCGCAGGAGTAAGAAGAGAATATCTTCCCCCAATATTATCAGGAATGACAAAGGAAGGATATCCCTCTTCTTCTACTTCCTTACGTAAATTACCATCCCTCGCATCAGTCGTAATAATAATACGACTCTTCATCTCTTCTTTACTATATTTTTTCTCCATTAATTTCTTAATTGCAAAATAGGTAATAGAAGTCTCCATCGTCGTACCAGACTTACTAATGACATTAACAGAAAAATCAACATCTTCTAAATACTCTAATAACTCACTCATATAATTACTAGATAAAGTAGTTCCTGCATAGATAATTGGAAAGTTTGACTCTTTAAAATAAGGAGTAAACATAGAATAAAAGGCACAACTACCTAAAAAACTTCCCCCAATACCAACGACAACCAAACAAGAAGAATGCTTTACTACCTCATCTCTTACTTCTAAAATATGAGCAACACAAGAAACATCAGGCTTCATCCACCCATTCATACTAGCATTCTCTAACTTAGTAAATACTTCCTCTTTTCTTTGATAATATTTTAAATATAAATCACGATCCAAAAATTGTTCCATATAAGTTTTATAATCGAATTTCATCGCTAACCTTCTCTCTATTAAGAAAATTATAACAAAAAAAACCGTTGATGACAATGCAACGGTTCTTTTTATAACAATATATTATATTGTTGATATATTTTACTATCATATCGAATATAGTGATCTTTAGCCAAACGATAAATAATAAAACTTTTCGGATATTTATTTTCTTTTTCTATACGACAAATAAGCCGTATCATACCACCATTCTTACATAAATTAAAACTATAATAACCAGACATATCATACCTCAAAATTTCAAAACCATACATATTAGAAAATGGATTGATAACAAGTTCATCATAAGAACTACTTTCTTTAATCAATAAAATAATTTTTTCTAACATTTCTTTTTCTTTATAATGCCTTCTTAATTTCTTTTCTTCATTTTTAAATGTGCTTCTATCTCGACCTATATAAAACCTCTCTCCCCAAACTTCAAACCTCTAAGCATAGATTAACATTTAAGTTAATACATATCAATAAAGTGCTAAAAAAAATCGACTCAAAATTTGAATCGATTTTATAAAGCGATAAAATGTACCACTACTTGGTGTTCTTTTCCATCATTGACAAGTGGAATTCTTTGATCAAGACAAGCCTTCGAGTCAAGGTGAACACTTTCTTTTTTAGATTTAATTACCTCGATATGATAGATAGTATCTTGATAAGTATAAGTAACTTTATAAGAATCCCAAGCAATTGGTATATGAGGAAGAAAAGATAAATAATCTCCTTGTCTTCTTAATCCTAAAATTTCTTCTATACCAATATAATAATACCAACCTGGAGTACCAGAATACCAAGTCCATCCACCTCTACCAGGATAACGTTCATTAGAATAAATATCAGCCGCAACAACATAAGGTTCTACAGCGTATTTTTCTACATCCTTAGTAGTTAACGTACGATTTACCGGATTAATCATTTGATAATAACGATAAGCTCGATCATAATATCCCGCTTTAATTAACGCCATAATATACCATGAAGTAGCGTGTGTATACTGTCCACCATTCTCACGAAGTCCTTTTGGATAACTCATAATATATCCAGGATTATTTAAAGACTTCTCAAATGGCGGAGTAAGTAACTTAATAATCTTATTCTTATCATCTACCAAGTTCTCTTCAACGGCAGTAATTGCTTTTTGTACTCTATCTTTAGAAGCAACACCACTTAATATTGAAAAACTCTGAGAAATAAGATCAATCTTACATTCTTTATTTTCATGACTACCTAATTTATCACCATTATCGAAATATGCTCTTAAATAATAAGCTCCATCCCAAGCATGTTCATTTAAATTCTTCTTCAACCCATCATTAAATTCACGATATTTCGTTAACTGGAACTTCTTATCATATTTTTTCATAAATGACATGAACATATCAATAATCTCATACAAGAAGAAACCTAACCAAACACTTTCACCCTTGCCTTTAATACCGACTTTATTCATACCATCATTCCAGTCTCCTCCACCCATCAAAGGAAGTCCATGAGGTCCTAAATTATCAATCGCTAAATCTAACGATTTCATACAATGAGTAAGAAGTGTATCTTTATTGCTAGAATAACTGAAAGTAATACCCTTTTCTTGTTCATACTTACTAAGACTTTCACCAACAACATAAGGAACTTCTTCTTTTAAAATAGAATAATCCAAAGTAACATCTAAATATCTAGCCGTAGCGTAAACAAGCCATAAATAATCATCTTTATAACGACTACGAAGTCCAAAATGATTCTTATCATGCCACCAATGAAGCACATCTCCCTCTTCGAATTGATGTTTTGCATTCACTAAAATCTGACTTCTAGCAATATCTGGTCTAACACTCGCAATATTCATGGCAGACTGTAACTGATCACGATATCCAAAAGCTCCACTGACTTGATAGAAGCCAGTTCTTGCATAGATATGAGCCGAAAGTGTTTGATACAAATACCAACCATTCATCATATAATTAAAACTAGCATCTGGACTATCAACCGAAAATACACCAAGAGTCTTCTTCCAATACTCTTTTACCTTGCGTAATTCACTCTTAGCATTACGAACATTTGCATACTTACTAATCATCTTACGAATATTATCCGTATCTAAACTACTACCAAGTAAGAATACACAAGTATCACTACTACCTGCTTCCAAATGAACTTTAGAATGAATACTCTTAACTAAAATCTTATCATTAACAGTAGAATCAATCGCTAAATCCGTAGACATAAATACACAGACATCACTATAGTTAATACTATAAACATTACGTAACTGTAAATAATTATCTTGTCCCATAAATTCAGTTAAGATATGTCTAGCAGTCTTCTCTTCAAAATTACCAAAGACCGGATTAATCCAAAAAGAGACATCAATATCTACAGGATGATCTAGTTTATTCGTAAGTTTTACTAAATAAAACTTCACGGTATCTTCTAACGCTACATACTCTGTAACTTCTCTTTTTAACTCTTCACTTTCACTTTCTAAAACACTATAACCAAATCCATGAGTAACCTTCATCGGATCAAATACGCGTCCATTAAAATGAAAACCTTCGGATTTATCATTCGCAACCATATCATTTGTCCAAGAAGTAATTTTAAATTCTCCTGAACTATAAGCATAGGTATATCCACAACCATTATTCGTAATAACAGTACCAAAATTCTTATTAGCGATAATATTACTCCATGGTGTAGGCGTATCACGATTATAAATCACATATTCACTACCCGAATTCTTAAATCCACCATAACCATTATCAAAAGTAAGGTTAGGATGACTAATAGAACTTAAATGTGTCTCTAGAATAGACTTCTCATAAGTACTAACTTTATTTTTCTTCTGTAAATCACTAATTGCATCCGCAAGACTACGATGATCTTCAATCGTAAAAATAAGTCTAGGAACTTCATGTAATAAACTCTTCTCTTCTCTAGTCAAACTATTACCATCAATAACCGTAACACTACCAGGAATATGATAAAAACTATTTAAGGTATACATACGATAAAGTTCATCATCGATTTCTTTCTTAATAATCTTAGCATATTGACTAGATTCATTATTTACAATAATAACATCAACAAAGATAGAATTATTCTTATAATATTCAAATGCTTTTAAAATATCATAGACAAAACTAAGATCCGCAATATCCGAAATCTCTACCAATATAATTGGTCTATCTCCACTAACACCAAACTTCCAAAGACTAGACTGTGCTAGTGCATTACGTCTTAAAATATCCATTCTCCAATCCGTAACAGAAAGCTTTGTCGTCTGATATAAATAATTAAGCATAATACTAAATAGTCGCATATCATCGCCAGTAATATTCATATTTTTAGTATTAATAACATTCATCAAAGTAGATACTTTAAATGCTTTATCGATAGAACTATCATCATAATAAGAATGAATAATATCTTGTATTTGTTCACGACTTCTACCAAATCCAGTAATAACATATACCGTAGTAGAACTATTAGGAAGTACTTCAATCACATTTCTCATACTAAGTACTGGATCTAAATTAGTACCTGCTTGATTACTAAGTTTTTGATCAAGTCCTATTGGATGATCCATCGTATGATTACGTCCTAAGAAATTACTTCTTTCTGTCTCATAACTAAATTCATCTAATGGATTTTGAATTAACAAACGATGTAACATATAACTAGAAAGATTCGTATCATTACGACTACGTCTTCTAACAATTAACGAATTACTCTCATTATCATATGTACTAGTTAAAAACATACTATTAAATACACGATGACTAACATCATCCATATTCTCCGATAAAATAGGTTCTGTATAAGTAGTAAGTTCTAATCTCTTAACATCATCACTTTCATTTTTAAAAGTAATCTTA
>CAJLUG010000086.1 GCA_905209745.1 uncultured Mycoplasma sp. | reverse complement strand
TATTATTCCTAAAGAACTTGGTGTTAAAGATTTTGCCGAATTGAGAAGTAGTTATTCTACAAATGTTATTAATGAATTAACTCAACAAGTTGTTAAATATATAGAAGATAATTATGGAGAAGAAACTGAATTTACTTGGGATACGGAAGAAAGTAATACTTTGCCATACTAAAAGTCTAGCTGGTATTACATATACTGTTATGCGTCCAATTACTGAAGAAGATGAACAAAATCTTGATAAATGGGAATGTATTAATGTAGATGGTAAACGTATTGATAAAAAAGATATTTATTGTTATGGAGAAATTAATCTATCTTCTAATGATGACGTTGAATATATCAAAAAGTTTAGCTTACTTGATACTGATAATGGTGGAACTATTCATAGTAATTTTAATTATCAAGAAGGTTATGCTCTTGTTGAAGGAATAGCTAAAACTTATCCTACATTTGATATTATTGAATGGTTTAAATATAATCATTGTCTTATAGGTAAGCCAGCTCGTATTATTATTTATAAATGTAAGAAAGAAAATCTATGATAATAAAAGGATATGAAGAAAAGCTAGATGATAGAGATATTAGATATATTAATTATGTTATTGATAAATCTACAATGGCTGATGCAATTGAATCTTATATTAAAGATTTAGATTGTACTATTATTTATCCTGATGGTTCTCGTCCTAGACAAACTATTAATTATGGTTATCGTATTACTCTTTCTAGTATTGAATATATTCTTGATAAACTTTATCTTGTTCTAGAACATCATCCAGAAAAAGCTCAAAGTTATATTGATTATCGTAATAGTATTATTAAAAGAATTATTGATATACATGAAAAAAATCTTGATTTCGAGAGAAGAAACCCAGTACGATATTATAGTAAAGAACCAAGGAAACGCACTAGAAGTGCTAGCAGAGTTAATCAATCAAAAGATGTCTTTACAGGTAAACCCATTGATATTAGCACCGGTATTGCAAAGGCTATTAAGCCTAAAAAGGAAACGATTGCTCAGCGTAAAGCTAAACTTCTAGGTGGTAAAGCTGTTAGTTTTGCATTTAATGGTTTAAAAATAAGTGAACATAATGAATAAACTTTATCGTAGAAATAACAATGGTGTGCCTACTGTTTGGTGGGCTGAACTTGACAGTGGTACTAATAGTATCACTGTTTTTTATGGTCTTGTTCGAGGTAATATTCGTAAAGAAGTTTATGCTGTTACTCAAAAAGATGGTCAAAAAGAACTTGAAAGTAGATAT
This sequence comes from uncultured Mycoplasma sp., assembly GCA_905209745.1. Classification (GTDB taxonomy): domain Bacteria; phylum Bacillota_I; class Bacilli_A; order RF39; family UBA660; genus Faecimonas. Next base: position 3,497 of record CAJLUG010000086.1, on the reverse strand, counting down.
AACGATAAGATTAAAAAAGGATATACATATCTTGATGAACTTTGTGATATGCAGGGTTTACCCCCCGTGGAGGATGGAGATAATGATACTCTATTTAATTTTCTAAATACTTATCTACCTAAAGACCTTAGTAATGGAAACACTAATCTTCTACTTCCAATGCTTGCTAAAACGTATAATGGCAATGTTTGGAAAAAAGTCAGTTGTATGTATGGTCAGTATAAGATTAATGGTCTTCGTTGTATTGTTACTGCTTATACTCAAAATGATATGTTTAAACCTGTTAGGCTTCGTTTCCAAAGTCGTGAAGGTCTTATTTGGCATACTCTTGGCTATCTTGAAGATTATCTGCTTGCTACTATTAATACAAATATTATCGACGATATGATTAATGGATTTGCAGCACTTGATGGTGAAGTTTATCTTCCGGGTTATACTATTAATCAAATTAATCATTTTGTTAAAGATGCTAATTGTGTTGAAAATAAACTTCTTCAGTTTTGGTGTTATGATATTATGATGGAGGGTGACCAAGCTCATAGAAATATGTATCGTTATCATATTAAAAATCCTACTTCTTTTAATACTATTAAAGAACATTATAATAATAAAGAACGATTGATTATTCTTCCTAGTATATATATTAATAATAATGATAAAGCTATTAAAGCTAGAAATAATTTTATTAATATAGGATTTGAAGGTCTTATACTTCGTAATACCGAAACTGATTATCAATATGGTAGACGTAGGGCTAATTATATGGAGAAGTTTAAAGATGCTACTGAGGGAGATTTTATAATTCTTGATATTTATAAAGAAAAGAAACGTGATTTACCTATTCTTCTTTGTAAAAATGATATTAATAATGAAAAGTTTGAAACTCGTTTAAGCACTAGTCATATTGTTCAACAGGAAGTTTTATTCGATTCTCAATCTTATATTGGTAGAACTGTTCATATAGATTATGGTGAACGAAGTGGTGTTACTAGAGTTCCATCTCATATTAAAAATGTTGTTATAAATGGAGATACTAGATTATAATGTAATTAAGAATAATAGTTTTGATAGAACTAAATCTTATTTTAGTTGTTATTATAATTCTATTGTTTTATTTACTGATTATGATGCTAAAAGTTATAATTTTGCTGTTAGATATAATGATATAACTAAAAGTAATGAACTTTATGTGATTTTGTATAATGATAATAGAATTAATAATAGTGTTCCTATTATTCGAGATGCTAATACTGGATTTAAGTTATATATTCCTAATATAGTTATTAGACTTCTTGATACAAGATTGCGTAATGCTTTTGTTGTGTCTAAAGATGATTTTAATATTAATGTTAAATTTGTAGAAGAACGTAATAGTTTTTGTATTATTTATCATATAGATATTGATTAAGGTGAAGCCTAGTACATAATATGGTGTGCTAGGCTTTTCTGTTTGTCAGAGGTCTAAAACTATATAGAACACGCTTGTAGATATGATTCTTTTTGCCTGTATTCAATTTTATATATCTAAATGATTAATCTATCACGATAAGATTTGCGTGTCATGTTGAGCCTTAAAATGCGTCATTCTCACTATGATATTTAACATTAAATTCAGCATCATTATTACTAGTAAATTCCTATTATATTTTTATATTTGTCTTGATAAACAAAAACAAATTATTATGACTATTAATAAAGTTACTATTGTTGGTATTAAAGGATTTAAAGGAAGTGGTAAAGATACAGTTGCTTCTATGATTAGTTATATCCTTCATGATGGTATTATGAAAGCTAGTTATGATACTTGGCTTCTTTATCATAAAAATAGGTTTGTTGAAAACGATGAAATAATTATTCATTTTGCTGATAAACTTAAAGATGATATATCTGAATTTTGTGGTATTGACCGTAAACTTCTAGATAGACAAGAAATTAAAGAAAATTATTATTATAATTTTAAGACTGGTATTGTTTCTACTAATATTAAAGATATAGACTGTGTTATTAATACTGTATTAGAATATGATAATTTATCTACACTTCTTCTTTTAAATAATAATGTTTCTATTAAAATTAGAGTTCTTCTTCAATATTATGGAACTAATGTTATTAGAAATCATTTTTGGCATGAAGCTTTTATTCGTTATACTATGAATAAAGCATTTGATATAAAAAACAGTAAAGGACAATGTATTATAGCTGATGCTAGATTTGAAGATGAATGTATGGCTATTAAATATTATGGTGGAAAAATAATTAGAGTAGATAGAAGAGTTAATAATGATAATCATGAAAGTGAACAAATTAAAATTTCTCAAGATGATTATGTTATTGATAATACTGGTACTCTTGTTGGTCTTTTTTATAAAGTTCTTAAATTTGTAACTGATTATATGGTATGAAATTACATCCTATTTTTGGTATAAATGCTCTTGCTAGAGTTTGTATATGTTGTGGTAAAGTTATTGGTTATACTCCACTTGGAAATTCTGTTGAAGAAGATGCTAGTAAGAGTAAACAAATAGCTGAGGCTATTGTATGTAAAGAATGTATAGATAAGCTTGATAGTGAAACTTGCTTTATAGCTTGTGACATGGATAAAGATAATTATATAACTGCTACTTATGATACTTTATGGATTAGAAATAAAGGTCTTAAAGAGTTTTTTAAAGAGCTTGATTCTATACAGCCTATTAATATTATACCTAAAGAACATTTTTATAGTATATTTGGAAATGTAGTTAAAGATTTTTATAATAATCAAGAAGATGAAAATAATTGAACCTAAAGTTGAACTTTGGCAACAAGGAGATGATGCTAAAGCTCATGTTGCTAGATGTGCAAGAGTTTGTTATGGTAGAGAAACAGGTAATGATCAAGCTACTATTAAAAGACTTATAGATAGTGAACATTGGAGTATGTTTCGTCATGGAACTTATTATATGATTGCTAATGATAGTGATAAAACTTTAGAAACTATTATTATTAATTATGCTAATACTATTGGTTTTAGTTATCATTATGAAAAACATGTTTATTATATAACTGTTAATGGTAATTGGGTTTTAGACCATAAAACACAATTTGGTTATCTATCTAAATATATTGTTCCTATTGAAGATTTTCGTAATACTGAAATAGGATTTCATATGATGAGATATACTTTTTGTGTTGATACACAAATTAGTACTTCTCGTGAATTAAACCGCGTTAGTCCTAATAGTATTGCTGAAAAATCAACTAGATATGTTTATGAAGATGGAAGTATTTGTAGACCTCATTGGATAAGCAAAGAGGAAGCTGAATTATTTAATAATGACAATAATGCTGATTTAGATGAAGCTATAAATGTTTATCTTAATGGATGTAAAAGAGATTTTAAAGCATGTTGATCATACACTGCTGACGCAGACTGCTACCTGGGCGGAGATCAAACAGATCTGTGATGATGCAATTACCTATGGAACCGCTTCTGTATGTATTCCGCCTGCTTATGT